>JAYWCO010000001.1:0-2936 GCA_043780475.1 Burkholderiales bacterium
CTCGTCACCATCAAGATACGGTGTGAGCCATGCCATGCTGTATAAATCGCGCCCGGTGCTTTTGGGTGGGGTTAATTTGAAGTAAGCGTCATTCTGCAATCGCCCTAAGAGCCTCGCCAGTGCTTGACCTTGGGCTGCCCATGCACCATTTTCGTCATACGGTTTTTGCTGGTGTTGGGCGATCCAGCCATCCATCAATGCATTGCCGGGGCCGCAATCGAAACCGCGCGTTGCGCAATCGGGTTCAAGCATGGTGAGGTTGGCGATGCCGCCGATATTGACCACCACACGTGTCTCGTCGGGCGATCGAAAGATACCATCGTGAAAGGCAGGCGTCAGTGGCGCACCCTGTCCGCCGGCCGCGATATCGCGTGAGCGAAAATCGGCGACGACATCAATGCCTGTTAATTCTGCCAAACGCGTTGGGTTGTTGAGCTGCACGGTGAAGCCTAGGTCAGGGCGATGCCGCACGGTTTGGCCGTGACAGCCCGTGGCGATGACGCTGCTGGCGGGAATCTCGGCAACGATCAGCGCGGCTTTGACCGCGCGCACATAGACATCGGTAAGTTGTGCGGCGGCGAGCTGGCTGCGTTCAATTTCATTGTCGCCAGCGGTATTGAGTGCCAACAATTCAGCGCGCAGCGCGGGCGAGAATGGCTCGCTGATGAAGGCCAGTACCTCCGGCTGTGCGCCTGAAAAATCGGCGAGGATGGCGTCGGCTCCATCTAGCGAAGTGCCGGACATGATGCCGATGTAGAGGCTGTCTGATTCGGCTTTATTCAAAGCGACCAAAGTTGGCATCGCGGATCAGCACTAGTTGCTCAGCCTGAATCGCAGCTTGGCTCAGGAACGCGGCACGATATTGCGCCGGTAGAGGATCGGCTTTTGGCAAGGCCACCCGCATCGGATCTTGGTGCGCGCCGGCCAGCTTGAATTCATAGTGCAGGTGCGGGCCAGTCGCGAATCCGGTGGCACCAACATAGGCAACGGTTTGGCCTTGATTGACGCGTGAGCCTTTTCGCACGCCGCTGGCGAACGCGGAAAGATGTCCATACAGCGTGGTAACGCCGCCGGAATGGCGGATTTCAACCACATTGCCATAGCCGCCTTTGACGCCCGCATACTCAATAATGCCATCGGCTGTTGCCCAAACCGGGGTGCCTTTAGGCGCTGCAAAATCGACCCCCGTATGAGCGCGCCAGTTGCGGAAAATAGGATGCATGCGCCCACCGAAACCGGATGAAATGCGCGAAAAAGCCAGTGGTGAGCGGAGGAATGATTTAGCGCGATTTTGTCCTTCGGCTGAATAGTAGCCTTCGTTGCCTTCTGCATCCGTGAATAAAAATGCTTCAAATTTTTTATTGTTGTTAATGAATTCAGCGGACAGCACTCGCCCGGGGCGCAAATACTCGCCGTCCTGATACAGCATTTCGTAAATCACAGAAAAGCGATCACCACGCCGCAGATCGATATGAAAATCAATATCGGTTGAAAAAATACGTGCGAGCTGATTAGCGATTGCATCAGGAATGCCGGCATCGTCGGTGGCGCCATAAAGAGATGATTTGATTAACCCGGTTCCCTGTACGGTTTGCGCGGCGGGGCTGAGATTTTTTTGGCTTACCATGAACGTATCACTTTGACGCGTCACTTCGAGCAGCGCTTCATTGCTATAAAGATAGCGCAATGAATAAAGCTCACCGTCGGCGTCCGTGACGGCCTGAACGGTGCGGCCCGGGCGCAATTGAAAAATATTGCGGGCCGCTGGTTCGGTGCGTAAAAAATTAAAGGCAGCCGTATCATTTACATTCAGCCGCTGCAGTAAGGTTGCTACGGTGTCACCGCGCTGGATGCGTTCGCTGCTGTAATAGCGCTCTTCATCACTGTCGTTGTTGCTTAGGGTGGGCAGCGCCAATATTTGCGTAACATCGTGACGTACAATTTTCTCTAGCTGTGTGTCAGAGGCAACGCCAAATGCCGTCAAAACCCCGAATACAGGCAATGCCAACAACACGCCGATTGCGATGATTGTGCGTTTACCGCCCGAATTCCATAGGCTTTCGGTGAGGTTTTGCGATAAAATTTTGAGTTTTGTGAAATTCATTACACCAGAAGCGACACCCTATTTGCCATGAAGCGCCGCAAAAAAGATTAGCTTTTTCAAAATAATTAAAAGCAAGGCTTTGAAGAGTAACAGAATAATAATTATTCCGTCACGCATCATGTGCGGCTAGATTAACTAATTAAAATTTTTTGGACTTCCTTTATGAGCAGCACTACGCATAATCCTGAACAAGTAGAAATGGCGTTGGCTATCATTAGGCGCGGCGTGGCCGAATTGATTGTTGAAGCTGAAATGCGCAAAAAACTCGAAACCGGACGAGTGCTGCGGATCAAACTGGGGCTGGATCCGACCGCACCTGATCTACATCTTGGGCATACCGTGGTGCTTAACAAGATGCGGCAACTCCAGGATTTAGGCCATCAGGTTATTTTCCTGATCGGTGATTTCACGTCGATGATTGGCGATCCAAGCGGTCGCAATGCCACCCGTCCACCGCTTACGCGTGAGCAGATTCAGGAAAACGCAAAAACTTACTTTGCGCAAGCGAGCCTGGTGCTGGATGCCGAAAAGACTGAAATCCGCTACAACTCGGAATGGTGCGACCCGCTGGGTGCGGCGGGCATTATTCAATTAGCCTCGCGCTGGACCGTGGCACGCATGCTGGAGCGCGATGATTTCACCAAGCGCTATCAAGCTGGCACACCGATCTCGGTGCATGAGTTTCTCTACCCGCTGATGCAGGGCTACGATTCCGTTGCGCTCAAAGCTGATCTTGAATTAGGCGGTACCGATCAAAAATTTAACCTGTTGGTGGGACGTGAGCTTCAGAAGCAATACGGCCAAGAGCCGCAGTGCATCTTGACGATGCCAC
>JAYWCO010000002.1:0-7148 GCA_043780475.1 Burkholderiales bacterium
AGCGCCTGCGCATCTGTGTTGGCGCAAATGAATTCCACACCGGCCACACCGTGACCGATCATATGGTCAACAGCGTTACCGCCGCAACCACCGACACCGATGACCTTGATAATGGCCTCCGGTTGTTCTGCATCAATTAGCTCAATCATTTTGACTCTCCTCTGCTGTGGTGAAACATAAAAACAACTCAAATAAAAAAACAACGCTTCAAATAAAAACTTTTTTACGGCCTCAACTAAGGTTGAAAATTGCCTAAAAATTACCTGGAAGTTACCTAAAAATTACCTTTAAACCATGAGGCCATTTTTTCAAACACGCTCTTGAAATTCGCTGAGTGCAAGCGCACATGCTCATCACGTTTTTTCTGTTCCAGTCCGGAAAGCAGCAGACCCACCACGGTCGAAAAACGCGGATTGCGCACCACCTCTGACAAGCCGCCTGTGTAGTTGGGTACCCCCAATCGCACCGGCATATGAAATACCTCTTCGCCCAGTTCAACCATGCCCTGCATCGCAGCACTGCCGCCAGTCAGGACAATACCGCTGGATAACAACTCCTCAAATCCGCTGGCCCGTAACTCGCGCTGAATCAGCGAATAAAGTTCCTCCACGCGGGGCTCAATGACTTCAGCCAGGGTCTGACGGGATAATTGGCGTGGCTCACGATCACCTACCCCCGGCACTTCGATCACATCATTAACGCTCGCCATCTGGCGTAGTGCGCAGCCATGCGCCATTTTGATGTCTTCAGCATCTTTGGTGGGGGTGCGTAGTGCCATCGCGATATCGTTAGTGATCTGATCGCCGGCAATCGGGATCACCGCGGTATGGCGAATTGAGCCGCCGGTAAACACCGCAATATCGGTCGTGCCGCCGCCAATATCAACCAGACACACACCCAAATCTTTTTCATCCTGCGATAGCACGGCGATGGCCGAGGCCAACGGCTGTAGCACCAGATCACGCACCTCAAGCCCGCAGCGGCGCACGCATTTCATGATGTTTTGCGCAGCGCTGACCGCGCCAGTGACAATATGCACTTTGACCTCGAGCCGCACCCCGCTCATGCCAACGGGCTCACGCACATCTTCCTGACCATCAATAATAAATTCCTGTGTGAGGATATGCAGTATTTGCTGATCCATCGGGATATTCACGGCGCGCGCGGTTTCGATCACGCGATCTACATCAAATTGCGAAACCTCTTTGTCTTTGATCGCCACCATCCCGTGCGAGTTGAAGCTCTTGATATGCGAGCCGGCGATACCGGTCAGCACATCGCGAATTTTGCAATCGGCCATGAGCTCCGCCTCTTCGAGAGCACGCTGAATGCCGTGAACCGTGGACTCAATATTGACGACCACGCCCTTCTTTAGCCCCTTTGAAGGATGCTGCCCCAGGCCCAACACCTCGATCGCGCCGTCATCTGTTATTTCAGCGACGATGGCGATAATTTTTGAGGTGCCAATATCGAGTGCGACCAGCAAATTTTTGGTTTCACGCGGTTTATTCATGGTCGACCCCGGAGATGGATGTGGTTCATATTCTTTTGGCTTTCTGCGCTTTTTTGATACGCGGCGGCGTGTTGGACTGAGGTGCGGGCTTAGCCCGTGTGCTACTGCTAATGAATGCGGGGGATCGCTTCGACGATGAATGCCGAACGGCCAAGCCCGAGGCATAACGAAGATCCACATTCATGCCCGTCGTTTGCAGATCTGCAATCTGCGCATATGCACGGGTGAAGCGCTGCAGGCGCTGCTCTGCATCATTACGGCCCAGCTCCAGGGTGATGCCGTTATCCAACTTGAGCGTCCAGGCTCTGCGCACTGACAGTTGTACCTCGTGAGGTTTACGCTCAATCAACTGAAGCTGTTTCCTGAATTGACCAAAGCCCACAATCACTTCCTTAGACGCATCCAATGGGCCACCCAGTACAGGCAGTGCTGCTTGAATATCATTAGGCAAAGTCGCTTTGAAGACTTCCCCCAAAGTATTGATCAGCGAGTCGGCCCCAGTAATTGAGACGGCGGCAGCTCCAACACCAACAGACTCTTCATTATTGGTGGTGGCCTCCGCTTGGGCATCCATGGCTAGAGTAGTGGATGACACTACAGCAGTTGCCGATTTTTCAACTGAGCGCCATACCCCAAACGGCACATGCTCTTCAATGCTGACTTCAATTTTGTCGGGCAGGCGACGACGCACATCCGCACTACGCACCCATTCCACTTGCTCAACCACCATCTTGACTTCATTCAAATCAGCTCGCAGTAAATTTACTTTAGCCGTGGCAATCGCGTGCGCGACACGTGTCAACTCGTCGGTTTTTAAATGCACAAATGGGGTGGCGGCAACATTCACAAATATCACTTCGCGCACCGGCAGCACCGGCCAGGCACGCCACGCCAACCATACCGCCGCAGTCGCTGCAATCATGGCCAGCGCACTCACCGCGATCACCACGATGCGCTGGCGGAAAAACGGAGTTGGCTGATTTTCAGTGCTAGCCATATTCATGGACTCAAGGATCAACTTTTCAAAGATGCGGTTTGTAAAATTTGCACACATAAATCGGCGTAACTCAAACCCGCCGCGCGGCCTGCCATCGGCACCAGCGAATGACTGGTCATGCCGGGCGAGGTATTCATTTCCAGAAACGCATAACGACCATTGGGCTGCAACATCACGTCTGCGCGCCCCCAGCCTGAACAACCCAACACACGGAATGCGTTCAAGGTATCGTCACGAATGCGCGCCTCAATGTCGGCGTCAATTCCAGACGGACAGTGATACTTCACAACATCTTTAAAATATTTATTCGCATAGTCGTACTTGCCTTCAGGCGCTTCAATACGAATCAGCGATAACACTTCATCATTCACCACTGAAGCGGTTAATTCCTGGCCCGCAATAAATTCTTCTGCAATCACCAGCGGATCAAGCTTCGACGCCAGTTCAAACGCATACGGCAGATCAGACGCGATGTTTACTTTGGTGATGCCAATACTGGAGCCTTCACGCGCAGGTTTCACAATCAGCGGCAGTTTTAAATCATCAATTATTTTTACCCAGTCGCTGTCTTTATTCACCATGTAATAACGCGGTGTGGGAATATTGGCCGCCTGCCAGATCAGCTTGGTGCGCCATTTATCCATCGCCACCGCACTCGCCATCACACCGCTACCGGTGTAAGGAATTTTTAGTGCTTCGAGCACACCTTGCACCGTGCCATCCTCACCGAAGCGCCCATGCAACGCGATAAATACGCGGTCAAATTTTTCACGCGAGAGATCAAACAACGATTGCATGGCGGGATCAAACGCAAAGGCATCGACACCTTTTTCGCGCAGCGCCGCCAACACCCCATTACCGGACAGTAATGAAATTTCACGCTCAGCGGATGGGCCGCCCATCAGTACCGCGACCTTGCCCAATTTTTTAATATCCATGGTCATGGCTGCTTCCCGACCATCTTCACTTCGCGTATGAGTTCCGCCCCGGTTTGAGCGCGAACTGTATCCTGCATATGCGTGATCATCGATTCAATATCCGCCGCAGTGGCATGGCCCAGATTGATAATGAAATTGGCGTGCTTGGTAGATACCTGCGCGCCGCCAATCGTGAAACCCTTGAGCCCGCACGATTCAATCAAACGCGCCGCATGATCATTCGGCGGGTTACGGAAAGTTGAGCCTGCATTCGGCTTATCCAGTGGCTGCGAGGCCATGCGCTTGGCGAGCAGCTCTTTGATACGCGCCTGTGCTGTGGCCGCGTCCCCCGGCACAAAGCGGAAACGCGCCGAGACAAACCATTCCTCATGGCGCTCAGCTTGCTCTTCAGTGTTAAGCGCCAGCACATGCCGATAGCCAATCTCAAAATCGGCTTTGGTGCGCGTATGCAGCACGCCGGCACGATCAATCGTGACTGCGCTGTCGATCTGATCCCAGGTTTCTGTGCCATAGCAGCCGGCATTCATCGCCAACGCGCCGCCTACCGTGCCCGGCACACCTGCCAGCCACTCGGCGGCGGACAGATGGTTTCGGGCGGCGAATTTTGCGACGTGAGGCGAGGCGACACCAGCCCCTGCTGCCACCACCGTAGGCTCTGCATCATCAAGTGCGATGCCCGAAAGTGCGGCGGCTACGAGTATCACGGTGCCGTCAAAGCCGCCGTCGCGCACCAGTAAATTGCTGCCCAGGCCGACAAATAAAATTGCCTCGTTGTTGGGCAGGCCCGGCAAAAAAACCTGCAGATCAGCCAGATCAGCAGGCTTGTAAAATTGTTTCGCCATACCACCTGCACGCCATGAGACGTGCTTCGACATCGGCTCGTTAAGCCTCAATTCACCGCGTAATACGGTTAGCGATTCAGCCATATTCATTCAGCCCCTCCAGCACTACCGCTGGCCAAACGTGGCGCCACCCCGCCGACAGAGCCTGCACCCATGGTAATCACCACATCGCCATCGCGTACCCGGCTTTCAACCGCGTCGGCGATTGCATCGGCCGTATTGACAAACAGTGGCTCAACCTTGCCCACCACGCGGATGGCACGCGCCAGGGCACGGCCATCGGCCGCCACAATCGGCGCTTCACCTGCCGGATAGACATCCGCCAACACCAGTTCATCAACGGTTGAAAGCACCTTTACAAAATCCTCAAACAAATCACGCGTGCGCGTAAAGCGATGCGGCTGGAAGGCAAGCAGGACGCGCCTTCCGGGGAATGCCCCCTTGGCAGCGGCAAGCGTGGCAGCCATCTCAACCGGGTGATGGCCGTAGTCATCAATCAAGGTGTATGTTCCACCCCCCCCGTCACCCCTGCCGCCCCCGCTGGAAGCAATCGCGATTTCGCCGTAGCGCTGAAAGCGTCGACCCACTCCGGCGAAGCTGGCCAGCCCGCGCGCAATATGCGCATCGCTCACGCCAATTTCTCGCGCGATTGCAATCACTGATAAGGCGTTGGCCACGTTATGCAGGCCGGGCAGATTCAGCACAATATCCAGCACTTTTTTATCGCGCGCCGAGATCGCCGTGAAATGCATTTGCGCATTGACGGCCTTGATATTCACCGCACGCAACTCCGCATGCTCGCTTAGCCCGTAGGTCAGGGTAGGCTTGGAAAGACGCGACATGATTTCGCGAACATTGGCATCGTCCGCACACAACACGGCGAGCCCGTAAAACGGCAAGTGCTCCAAAAATTCCACGAACGCATTTTTCAATTTCGAAAAATCATGCTCATAGGTTTCCATATGATCCTGGTCGATATTGGTGACCACGGCCATGATCGGCTGCAAATACAAAAACGAAGCGTCGGACTCATCGGCTTCTGCCACCAGATATTCGCCTTGTCCCAGACGTGCATTGGTGCCAATCGAATTCAGGCGACCACCGATTACACAGGTAGGATCGAGTCCGGCCTCACCCAGCACATGCGAGATCAAACTGGTCGTGGTGGTTTTGCCGTGCGTGCCCGCAATCGCAATGCCTTGTTTGAAACGCATCAGCTCAGCCAGCATCATCGCTCGGGGCACCACCGGCACGCGGGCCGCTTTGGCCGCAACGACTTCGGGATTGTCTGGCTTAACGGCGCTGGAAATAACCACCACATCCGCGCCCGCAATATTGCTGGCGACATGGCCGATCACCACGGTAGCGCCCAGGGTTTTGAGCCGCTTGGCCGAGGCGTTTTCCGCCAGATCGGAGCCGCTGACCTGATAGCCGAGATTCAGCAATACCTCGGCGATACCGGACATACCGGAGCCGCCGATGCCGATGAAGTGAAGATGCTTGACTTTATGCTTCATTGTTTATGCTTCATGTTGAAATTTCCATACAGACCTCAGCGCAGGCTGCGGTGGCGCCGGGCTTACCGAGCCCACGCGCGACACTCGCCATTTTTTGTAATTGCGCTCGCGTAAACGAGACGAGAAGATCAGCCAATTTTTCGGGTGTGGTTTCAAGCTGCTTCACCAACACACCCGCCCCAGCATCTGCCAGAAAATGCGCGTTCGCATCCTGTTCTTCGGCAACAAAATAAGGCAGTGGTACCAACACACTGGCCACCCCGGCTGCCGCCAGTTCCGCCACCGTGATGGCGCCGGCGCGGCATAACATCACATCGCACCAGGTGTACATCTCATCCATGTTGTCGATGAAAGGCACTACCTTCGCCGCCACCTTGGCCGTGTGATAGCGCGTGAGCAATTCATCGTAATTTTTTTCGCCTGACTGGTGTATTACCTCAGGACGTTGCTCGGGCATGATCGTGGCTAACGCGGCCACCACTAAATCATTAAGGGTTTTAGCGCCCAGGCTACCGCCCACAATCAGCAAGCGAAGCGGCCCGGTGCGATCGGCCATGCGCTCGGCAGGTGCGGGTAGGGCGGTGATCGACTTGCGCACCGGTGTGCCCAGCCACGCTATATTTTTCGGCTTTGCCAGTAATTTAGCGATAGCATTTTTGGGCACTTGCTCGAAGGTGTTGGGGAAGCCAACCAATACCCGATCCGCGATCAATGCCAGCACCCGGTTGGTCAGGCCCGCATGCGCACCTGGCTCGTGCACCAGCAGCGGTTTACCGAGCAGCACGGCCATCATGCCGCCGGGCAAAGCGATATAACCGCCCATGGAAATCACTACACTGGGCGTAATCCGTCGAATGACTTTGATCGATTGCCAACATGCCCGCAGCAATTTAAGCGGCATCATTATCCAGGCGAGCGTACCTTTGCTGCGCACCCCGGACATATTGACCACGCAAATTTCATAGCCCACTTTACCGACCAGCTGGTGCTCCATCCCGGCCGGCGTCGCCATCCATATAATTTTCCAACCGTGCGCAACCAGTACCTCGGCAATCGCCAGGCCAGGGTAGATGTGGCCGCCGGTACCGGCTGCCATGATCAACGCGGTTTTGACTTGCATACGTGTATTGGGAGATGTCATGAACGACGTCCCTTCGAGGTTGAGGAGCCCACCTCAGTACGGGTTTGAGTACGAACTGGGGCACGGTTCTCATAATCGATACGCAACAAAATCGCGACCGCCACACAATTCACCAAAATGCCGGTGCCGCCAAACGACAGGAACGGCAGCGTCAAACCTTTGGTCGGCAGCAGGCCCATGTTTACGCCCATATCGATGAA
>JAYWCO010000003.1:0-3893 GCA_043780475.1 Burkholderiales bacterium
AGCTGGTAGCGCAAGCAACGGTGGCACTCCGCAAGGCGGCAATAGCTCGCAGCGCCACTCTGGCTTCACCGCTTGAGG
This sequence comes from Burkholderiales bacterium, assembly GCA_043780475.1. Lineage (GTDB taxonomy): Bacteria > Pseudomonadota > Gammaproteobacteria > Burkholderiales > Usitatibacteraceae > UKL13-2. Next base: position 79 of record JAYWCO010000003.1, read on the forward strand.
GCCGCGTGCGAGATTGTCCAGCTGTTCATAACTGATATCGATTGCGGTTTTGGGGCTGGCCCATGCAGGCGCGTAGCGCGCCACATTTTCCGCGTTGAAGACATAAGGTTTGCTGCTAAACGTAGCCGCTACCCATTGCCAGGAAAGATGATTGCTGGCCGGGTCACCGTCCAGCAAATAGCCATACATCCAATCCGCAGCGACCCGCCAATGCACCTTGCGCATATGCACTACATACGACGCCAGCCACATCCGGGCGTGATTATGCAAATAGCCGGTTGCATAAAGTGTGCGTACGGTTTGATCAATCACCGGGATACCCGTGCGGGCTTCAACTATGTCAGTTGGCAATGCAGACGCGTATTTGACGCCGGGCAGGCCGGGTTTTAAATCACGCAAAATACGCTCGCCCTCATGCCGCCACACATGCTGAAAAAACTCGCGCCAGCCAAACTCCATGATGAGTTTCTCGCATTCATCCGCCGGATATTTTTCCTCAATCTCGTTAGCCAGATCGGTGAGATTTAAAAACCCGTGGGTGATATAGGGCGATATGCGGGTGACGGCACCATCCAGAAAATTGCGGGTGGCGGCATAAGCTTTAGGCTTGATAACGCGGACGCGATGCAGCGCATCCTCAAGATTGGGCGGGAAGGCAGAAAACAGATCAGCAACCATGAAACGATACTTTCACCATTAACAGGTTAAAGCCTTAGCCGCCACCCTGCGCTATCGTGTCACCACGCAGCACCATAAATAAAGCGGCTGCGCCTAGTGCGCACCCATCACGATAAACGCCAGCACCGTGTAAACCATGCCCGCAATCGCTGCCGTACCAGCTAGATAAAGCATCCATCGGCGGCGCGTCAGCACACAAATAGCGGCGAGTGAAATCGCAATTTGAATGAAAGTCATCGCCTGCGCCAGCTGGTCGTGGGGCTCCAATTCATGCGCGGATTTTTTATCGGCTTCAGCGGACTGCGTATCCAGCGCTTCCGCCTGCTTTTTGATTACATCTTTTTCGACTTTATAGCGCGCAATATCGGCGGTGTATTTTGCTTTCAGTTCGGGATTCGTCGCCAGCGCCTCGGCAAGTTCGGCCAAATTTTGTTTGGTGCTTTTGCCCTGGTAATAAGACCATTGGTTGGCTGCGTCTGCTTTTTTAAGCACGGCTTCATTTTTAAACAACAGCGCCGCGTTTTGAGTATGTCCACCTTTGTAGCTGACTATCGCGCCTACAGTGGCGAGAATCGCGGTAAAAATAGCGACCCACTGAATAAACTTGGGGTCAAATTTCCCTTTATTATCTCCGCCACCTTGGTCACCATGGCCGCCCGCGCCAGGCTCAAGCGCGTGATCATGGGGGCCGTGTACGTGAAATTCTTCTTCAGACATTTTTATCTCCTAAGTTTTAAATCCCGGCCTTTAAATCCCGCGTTTCAAATTGAAATAATTTGAAACACTTGTCTAATTGAGGCTTCGCAAATACCCAACTGCCAAGGTAGGCCTAATTGTATGCCCCAATGGCAGCCATTAACGAGCGCGTCGTTCCAGATGCAGCGATAGCCACGCCAGCGCCAGCAGCACCATGAACAACAACGCGTTTGACGGAATCTGTAAATTAAAATCGACGCTGGAATGAATCAGGATCGCCACGATCCCCATCACGCTGGCAAACGAGAGGCCGCGCATCAACGGATCACGCCGGATGTACTGCGCACGTAGCGCAACGGCTAACGACCACGTCACCATCAAGCCCAGCAGCCCCAGACCCGCCACCCCACTTTCGGCGGCAAACTGCGCGTAATCGTTATGCGCGTATTCAAATAACGCCGCCACATCCGGCCCGCGATAACGCGGAAACACCGCGTAAAAAGACCCTGGCCCGCTCCCCACCACGGGATAATCCTGAATGATTTTTAACGCATACACCGAAGGGTCCTGGCGCACCTCAACATCTGCAATGGTGGTCTGTTCAAGTCGCTGCGCCAGTTTGTCCACCCCAAACCAGGAGCCGACAATAAGCAGATCGATCACAATCAGGCTCACCAATAAAATCACCGTGCCCCGCACCGCATGGCGAGCGAGCGCAATACCGATCACCCCCGCGATCATTAACGATGAAAAAAAACCGGTGTTGCCCATGCGCGAATGGGTCGCCACCAGCGCAATCACCATGATGCACAACATCAGACGCAGGCGCATTTTTGCACTCAATATCCATTCAATAAAATGACGAATGAATTGCTTCCAGGTCTGCGCACGATATTCTTTCAGGCCCGCGATCAGCAGCCCAATGCCGATGGCCAGAATCATCTCCAGATAACCGGCAAAATGATTGCGATTGGCAAACGTGGCACTCGCCTCAGCGCCATGCGCAATCAGCGTTCCGAACCACTTGATATTGATTCCGGCCAAGTGCATCAAAATGCCAAACACCGCCATCGCCAGCGCAGACAGCACCAGAGTGTAAGCAAACTGTTGCGCACGTTGTCGGGTTGTGATCACTGCCAATGTCATCACAAAGCTGAGCACATAGCAGAGGCTTTTAAGCCATGACACCATCGCGGCATGGGGATCAACGGCCAGCGTTTTCCAGCTATCAACGGCGCTCGCCTGCAAGGGCGCTGTTAGCGCGTGCATCGCAGCCGCTTCAGGTGAGATTGATGCGGTCCATGACGCCGGCATCGGCACTATATATATTGCCTGATAGATTAGCCAAATCATCAGTAGCAGCAGGAACCACTCAGCACGCTGCAGAGTGGCAGGTATCGGCAAGCGACCTATTGCCACGGCGCTCAGCCACAGCGCCGCCAGTGCCAATATGCCCATCTCCAATAGTGCCCACGCCCAAGGGCGATTGCTGCCGAGCGGAATAGGCGCCCACACGATCAACACCGCCCAGGCCCAGAAGAAAAAAACTTCCTGATAAGCCGCAGATGCTTTTGATAAAAATAAATGGGACGGATTTTTAATCAATGGAATCGACACTGTCTTTGTTAGCAAGCCATAAAAAAGCGGGAGGCCTTTCAGCCTCCCGCCTGGACAAAAAATAAAACTTACTGTTTGCTGGCAGAGCCGCCGCCCGCCGCGTTGGCGTTAGTGCCTGGCGCTGGCGTACTACCAGGGAGGCTGGATGGTGGAGGCGGGGTTGGGGTGACGGCTTTAGTTACGGCAGCTTCAAGATCAGGTGCAGCCAAGCCAGTCAATGCCGCGATCAGCGCAGGCGATGCACCTTGGGCTTTAAGTGCTGCAATCACCTGTGCGGCTGGCATGCTTTTGATCATGCCGCCTTCCGTCACGGCGCCCTGACCACTGGGAATCGAAACCGTGGTGCCACCAAAGGTAAAGGCAATCTGGCCTTCTGAAACGGACACGCCGACGACACCACCGTCAACGGCAATATTGACATCCGTGCCGCGAATACCAATCGTTGCACTACCGGCGCGATAGCTCACCGCTTGCGGACGGGCGCGACCAATCAGGCCGGTGATGGAACGCATCCCGCCTTGCAACAGCGAGAACAGCACGTTACTCTTGGCGGGCTCCATCGGTGCATAGATATAGCTTGAAATAACCAAGCGTGATCGCGCCGTCAGCGCGGCTACTTGTTTGTCTGCAAACACCACCACCACCGATGATGCATCACCCGTGGTCAGCGTATCGCCCTGATTGATGGTGTCGCCCTTGCGCAGGTTGCGCGCGATTGCGCCCGCACCCGGCGCAGTAGCCTGCACAGTACCGGTTAGCTCAGCGACAGTGGCCACCTGTGCCATAGCGATTTCTGCACAGCACAGCAGCGCTGCAAACAGCCC
>JAYWCO010000004.1:0-4198 GCA_043780475.1 Burkholderiales bacterium
TTTTCGTGCGAGTGAACAGCGCGCCGATCTAGTGCGGCAACACTAAAATTCGCTACATTATGGTGCAAGAATCAAGGCTAAACAATATTAGCCTATACAAATCAACGCCTTGAAATTCATTTTTGGATGGCACGCTATCTGCTAAACATTAACACACTCAATTTTTTAATCAGGGAAAACTCACATGAAAAAAACCGCAAACGCTGCTTCACTCGCACGACTCGCCGTCACTGCCGCGCTATCAGCCATGTCATTGGTTGCCATGAATGTTGCCGCTCAGACTGCTCCGGCAGCTACGCCTGCTGCCGCATCTGCTACACCGCCCACGCCAGAACACACCTTCACGCCCAAAATTTCCTTATTCAGTGAATATGAATATCGCGGCATTTAGCAAACATCCGAGAAGCCCGCCGTGCAATTCAATTTGGATTATGCACATTCCAGTGGTTTTTATTTGGGCACTTTCATTTCCAATATTTCATGGCTCAAAGATTATAAGACGCTCGGCTTTGTGGACAAATCTGCCTCGGTTGAGATTGATTTATTTGGCGGCTACAAATTTGAAGTAGTCAAGGATGTGACACTTGATCTCGGTTATTTGCACTATGAATATCCGGGCGCTAAAGGCCTGCCGGGACTGCCGAAGCCAAACACTGACGAGATTTACATCGGTGCTACCTACAGCGTATTTAATGTCAAATATTCCTACTCAACCGGTGACACTTTCGGTACACCAAAGAGCAAAGGCACTTCCTTTCTTGAGTTGAATTACTCACAGGAAATAGCCCCGAAACTCACACTGACGGGCCAGGTTGCGCAGCAAAAATATAAAGGCACGTTTGCCGGCTTTAATAACGACAAAGAGCTGACCTATGTGGTGTATAAATTTGGCCCATCGTATGACCTGGGTGATGGCTGGACTATCGGCGGCTACTATAAAGGCACCAACGCGAAAGCGGCGAATTACACCTTTAAAGGCCGCGACTGGAGTAAAAATCGTTTGGTTGCCTTTGTTTCAAAAACTTTTTAATCAACGCAAACCTGCATTGAGCAACCTGAGCACCGAGCAAATAATTTAAACGTCGTCTTAGTATTTTCATCGCCAGCGCCACCGCATAACCTGCACCACTTACACCTTATGCGGTGGCATGTTTTCAACACCACGGGAGCACAAAAATGAAATTGGTCACTGCCATCATCAAGCCGTTCAAGCTTGACGAAGTCCGTGAAGCCCTTTCTGCCATCGGCGTACAAGGGATCACGGTTACAGAGGTTAAAGGCTTTGGGCGACAAAAAGGCCATACCGAGCTCTATCGCGGCGCAGAATATGTGGTCGATTTTTTGCCCAAGGTAAAAATCGAGGCCGCCGTTAAAGATGACCTGCTCGAACAGGTGATTGAGGCGATCGAAAAATCAGCCAACACCGGCAAAATCGGCGACGGGAAAATTTTTGTGTTCAATCTAGAACAAGTTGTTCGTATTCGCACCGGTGAGACCGGCGCGGACGCGCTTTAATTCAGGGAGCATTTGAATATGAAACCAAGCAAACAATTTCTAGCCATATGGGCCGTTTGTGGCGCCCTCAGTTACAGTGTTGTCGCTTCATTGGCGCAGGCTCAGGCCCCATCGCCAACACCTGTCGTTGTCACACCGGCAGCTGAGTCAGCAGCAACGCCAGCAGCACCTGACACAAAGGCAGCAGCACCCACACCCGCTGCAGCCACGCCAGCAGCAGCTACCGCTACCCCCGCACCTACCCCAAACAAGGGTGATGTTGCCTGGATGCTGACCTCTACCGCACTGGTGTTATTGATGAGCGTGCCTGCACTGGCATTGTTCTACGGCGGCTTAGTCCGCTCGAAGAATATGCTGTCGGTGTTAATGCAGGTGTTTGTGACTTTCTCGCTCATTACGGTGTTGTGGGTTGTTTACGGTTACAGCTTTGCCTTTACCGAGGGCAGTGGGGCGTTAAGTCCATTCATAGGGGGAACGGATCGGATGTTCTTCAAAGGCATGGCCGACCTGGTGAAGGGTGAATTTACCACCGCAGCTACGTTCAGCAAAGGCGTAGTGCTACCCGAGATGTTGTATGCCGCGTATCAGGCCACCTTCGCCGCGATTACCTGCTGCCTGATTTTAGGTTCAGTTGCGGAACGCATGAAATTCAGCGCGGTAATTTTGTTTATGGCGCTGTGGTTTACGTTCAGCTACGTCCCCATCGCCCATATGGTGTGGTTCTGGCCCGGCCCTGATGCTTATGTTTCAGCGGCGGTAGTGGACGCACAAAATGCTAAAGCGGGCTTGCTGTGGCAGTGGGGTGCGCTTGATTTTGCAGGCGGTACGGTGGTGCATATCAACGCCGGTGTGGCGGGCTTGGTGGCCGCGTATTTCCTCGGTAAACGCATCGGCTTCGGCAAGGAATCGATGACGCCGCATAACCTCACCATGACCATGATCGGTGCATCGCTGTTGTGGTTTGGCTGGTTCGGCTTTAACGCAGGCTCAGCACTGGAAGCCAATAATTCCGCCGTGCTGGCGTTCATGAATACCTTCCTGGCCACGGCTTGTGCGGTGCTGTCCTGGATCACGGCTGAGTGGTTGCTGCGTGGTAAGCCTTCGATGTTAGGCGCCGCATCCGGCGCGGTCGCAGGTTTGGTGGCGATCACACCGGCGGCCGGTAATGTCGGTATTCCCGGTGCGTTCGTGATTGGCACCCTGGCAGGCGTAGTTTGCTTGTGGGGTGTGACGGGCTTGAAAAAGCTGCTCAAAGCCGATGATTCGCTCGATGTGTTTGGCGTCCATGCGCTAGGCGGTATTCTGGGCGCTTTATTGACCGGCGTATTCAATTCGCCTGACCTCGGCGGTCCCGGGTTTCCGAACAACTGGTTTGAGATGAAGCCGGGCTTTGAAACCATCATGGCCCAGGTGATTGTTCAAGCCCAAGCCGTTGGCGTGACGGTGGTTTGGTCAGCAACGGTCGCGGCGGTTTCACTGTTTATTGTGAAAATGGTGGTGGGCTTGCGCGTGCCGGAAGAAGAGGAACGTGAGGGCCTGGACATCACCTCACACGGTGAGTCGGCTTACAACCATTAAAGGTATTAGCGAAATCAGCAAGGGCGCTCATTTGAGCGCCCTTTTTTTGCTGTTCGATTTGGTTGAAGTTGATTGAGGTTGATTGAAACCACACCATTGAACTCTCTCCAACTGGCCCGATCTACTTAATCTTGGTCATGCCCGATAACTTTACGCAACGATAGCCGCTGCGCTATACTGCACAGCTCATCTTTTGGAACCAAATCCTAAATGAATCAACGTGATACCAGCCTGCCGATGCCCGATGTGCAGAGCAGCTTTGATGCTCGCCATATCGCGATTGACCGCGTCGGCATTCGCGGTATTCGCCACCCCGTGCGGATCGAAGCAGCCAGCGGCGGGATTAAACATACGGTTGCCACCTTCGCGATGGCGGTGCGTCTGGCCCATGATGTGAAGGGCACGCACATGTCCCGATTCATCGAGATTCTGGAATCCAATCAGGCTGCGTACAGCGTGCCGATGTTGGCGGGTTTATTGGTCAGCATGGTTGATCGTTTGCAGGTTGCCGAAGGCAGTATCGAGATGATGTTCCCTTATTTTATTGAAAAATCCGCGCCTGTCTCTGGTGTGAAATCGCTGATGGATTATGAAGTCACGCTGGCGGGCCATATTAAAAGCGGCGCAACCCGCATCACCACCAAGGTCGTGGTGCCGGTCACCAGCTTGTGCCCCTGCTCCAAAGAAATTTCAGCCTATGGCGCGCATAACCAGCGCTCACACATCACCATCGCCGTTGAAGGCCAGTCTGCGATGACGGTAGAAGAAATCGTTCGCATTGCCGAAGATCAGGCCAGCAGCGAGGTTTATGGCATTTTAAAACGGCCCGATGAAAAGTATGTCACCGAACGGGCTTACGACAATCCAAAGTTTGTGGAAGACCTGGTGCGTGATGTTGCCGCCGCACTCGACGTGGACAGCCGTGTGGATGCGTACCGGGTAGAAACCGAAAATTTTGAATCGATTCACAACCATTCTGCATATGCCGTCATTGAGCGGGATAAAACCCGCCGCTAATGTTTATGTGGTGGACCGAGCTGATCTGGCTGAGCCACCTTATATTGAAAATAAAGTTGTAAGTTCCGACGCTGCAAAACTTGTGGCC
>JAYWCO010000005.1:0-5510 GCA_043780475.1 Burkholderiales bacterium
CCAATGTAGCCAGGCGAAATAGTGTTGACGGTCACGCCTTTTTTAGCCACCTCCAACGCCAGCGCTTTAGTGAAACCGTGCATGCCCGCCTTGGCTGCAGAATAATTGGTTTGACCGAATGCGCCTTTTTGTCCGTTCACGGATGAAACGTTGATCACTCTGCCCCAGCCCCGCTCAACCATGCCATCCACAACGGGTTTGCACATATTGAAGACGCTGTCCAGATTGGTGCCCACCACCACCGCCCAATCAACCTTGGTCATTTTCTTGAACGTCATATCGCGGGTGATACCGGCGTTGTTGATCAAAATATCAATCGGGCCAATTTCTTTCTGGATTTTGGTGATGGCTGCGGCACAGGAATCATAGTCGGCCACATCTACTGGATAGGCGTGAAAATGAAAGTCACGCGCAGCCATTTCCTTGAGCCATTGGGCTGATTTGGTATTGGCAGGCGAATAGGTCACGATGACTTTAATGCCCATGCGAGCAAGCTTCATGCAAATTGCTTCGCCTAGCCCCCCCATACCGCCGGTGACAATCGCAATTCTCTGGGTTGTTGGCATGCTAGTTTCTCCTCGATGTATTTATGTTTAAATTTATGTTTGTGTTTGTGTTTGTGTTTATATTAATTTTAATTTTTACCATGTTAGCCGAATTTAGTTTCGGCCTTTACAGCATCAACATTAACGCAAAATTTTGATCCGCTCAGGTCTTTGACGATGCCTTCACTTTCACATATCGACCGGGTGCGGCTTCAATCACCGGGTATGCGGGGTTGCCAGGTTGGCGGCGCGCCGCAATCATACGGCCGCTATGTGCTTTCAACCATTTAGACCAGCGCGGCCACCAGCTACCCTGATGTTCAGTCGTATGACTTAGCCATGCTGATGAAGATGCGGATTTATCATTGCCGCTAATGCCAGTTCCATGACTTGCTCCATGGCCTGTTTTACGGTGCTTCCCATCAATTGCCCAATAACTACGCTTATTCTTTGAGGCAGGATTGACGACGCCGGCAATATGCCCTGACGCACCCAACACAAATTCAACTTCCCCCCCCAGATAGCCTGCGCTCGAATATGCCGTATGCCAAGGCACGATATGGTCTTCTTTTGCGGCAAACACGAAGGCAGGCATATCGACAAAGCTTAAATCAACCGGCACGCCGCACATACTGAGCTTGTCCGGCTTGATCAAATTATTTTCATAATAGGTGTTGCGCAAGTAGTAGCAATACCACGGGCCCGGTAAATTGGTACTGTCGCCGTTCCAGAAAAGCAGATCAAACGGTGGGGGCTTTTTGCCTTGTAAATAGTTACTCGCCACATAATTCCAGATAAGATCGTTGGCACGTAATGATGAAAACGCAAACGCCAGTTCAGCCCCGCTTAAAATTCCGCCCGCGCCAACCTCACGCTCGCGCCGCTCAACAAATGCTTTATCGACGTAAGCGGAGATTTCGCCTACCGCCGAAAAATCCAAGAATGTCGTTAGAAAGGTAACGCTTTCCACAACCTCATGGCCCATGCGCTTTAAGACGGCGAGCGCACTGGCCAGCATCGTCCCGCCAACGCAAAAGCCGAGCACATTGATCTTATGCACATGGGCAATGATTCGCGCCACATCGATTGCCTTAATCACCCCATTCGCCAGATAGTCATCCCAGGTTAGCGCGCCCTGCTCATCACTCACATTGCGCCACGAAATAACAAACACGGTAAAACCTTGTTGCACGGCGTATTCGATATAGGAGTTATCAGGTCGCAAATCCAGAATATAAAATTTATTGATGCACGGCGGCACCATCAGCAATGGTCGCAAATATACTTCGCTGGTCTGGGGCTGATATTGCAACAACTGAAAAATCTCGTTCTCAAAAACAACTGCGCCCGGGGTAACGGCAATATTTTTGCCTACCTCAAAGGCGGATTCATCCGTTAACGAAATATGCCCCTTGCTGATATCGTCCTGCAAATTTTTCAGCCCGGCGCGCAAGGTTTCACCATTGGATTCCACGGCCGCTTTCAGCGCCTCCGGATTGGTGAGCAAAAAATTGGTGGGTGAAATAGCGTCTGCAAGCTGTTTTGCAAAAAAGCATAACCGCTGCTTTTCGTCGCTGGGCAGATCAAGCGTATCAATGGTGTCGAGCAGCAAACGATAGCTTGCCAAATAAGATTCCGCCAGATACCTGAATGGCACCGGGTCCTGCCACGATGGCGTACTGAAACGCTTGTCTTGCAGACTCAATAAGGTATCGGCTATACCTGTTTGCACCGTGGCCGCTGGCCCGGTTGCCGCGTGATCAGTGAATGCAGTCAGCGCAGTGGTAGGCGACATTATCGCCAACAAGCGTTGCTGCTCCTCGGCAAAACGCGCTTGTACGGCGGCGGTTTTTTCAGGATCGGCGGCCAGCGCAGACATCCAAATATGCCATGCCTCGCGCAGGCTGGCGGGTAGCATTTCAGACGATTGCGGCGTGGTTTGCAAGAGCGCTTGCGACAGGATTTGCAAGGGGCTTTGCAGCATGACCTGCCACTCATCAGCCAGGCGGGTGCGTGATTCTTCCATGCTCGAAAGAACTTTCCCTAAATCAAACGCTCTGTTAGTTTGTTGCAAAGCTTTACCGATCAATCTGTTCGTATGAGGTTCTATTGTATATCGTCGCGATTGGATGGCTCTACGTCACCTTGATGATGGCCGTCACCGAAAAAACCATCGTTGCCGGGGTCATGACGTTTGTGTTTTACGGCCTTGCACCGTGCTCAGTCCTGCTGTGGCTGATGGGCGCGCCGGGGCGTGGCCGCGCAAAGCGCAAGACAGCAAAATTAGCGGCAACTCAGGACGAAGTAGTAGCCGCTGCCGATGAGCAGCTAGTGGACCAGCACGCTCACCAGACTGATCGTGCTAACCCCAAGTCCGATTAGTAGAATTTGCGTCAGGCTTTCGCGCGCAGTGCTGCGTTTTTGCAGGCCCGGCATCAGGTCTGCAATCGCCACATAAATCATGCTGGAAGCGGCCAGGCACAAAAAAACCTCTGCATAAGTTTCCAGACCTCGCAACGCAAAATAACCCAGTACCGCCCCTACCATCGTGGCCAAGCTGGAAATCAGGTTCCAGAACAATGCGCGCATTTTGCTGAATCCTGAGTGAATCAGCACCAAAAAATCGCCCAGCTCATGTGGCAACTCGTGGGCAATAATCGCTATAGCCGTCACCACACCAAGCCGATAATCCGTCACGAAAGCGGCTGCAATCGCAAGCCCATCCGTAAAATTATGGAAGCCGTCGCCAATAATAATCATCCACGCCGTTGATTCATTTGCAGGGTGGTGGTGGTGAGTATGTTGCGATGGATTAGCCAGCTCGTGGTGACTGGCTTGTCCCGCAGACATTGCGACCGGCTCGCCGCCGGTATGATCGTGGCTGTGTCGCCACATCACAAATTTTTCGAGCACAAAAAACAGCAAAATGCCGCCAAGAATCCATGCTGCTGAGGTGTGATAATTAGCGCTTGATGCAAAAATATGCGGCAATAAATCCAGAAAAACCACACCCAATAAAGCGCCTACCGCATAACTCACAAACACCGGAATCAGGCGCGGCTGGATACGCCATGCCACTAACGCTGCCAGCAGCGCGGACAGCGTGCTTCCCAACAAGCAGGCAATAAGAATATAGGTTAGCGTCATGTTTTGCGGGTATGCGGTGGGAGTTTGGAATCCTTAATCCGTAAGCTGCAACCCGTAATCTGCAAAGCCAGCAAACGGTTGCTTGCAAAATGGTTGCGGATTCTTTTATGCAACTCAATTGCAATACTTTACCACAGGCATCTCTACCGGCGCGATGGTGAATCTTCAAGCCAGATGGCGGCGGCCATGCGCCCGGTCACGCCGTCACGGCGATATGAAAAAAATCGTTCGGGTTGGCTGACCGTGCAAAACTGTTCGCCGCGTATCTCCCCGCCGTGTACCTCACTAACCCCCGCATGGGCCAAAAATAATCGGGCGAGTTGATAAATATTCGCCCGATATTTTCCGTCGCCCGCTGCCGAAAATGAATCCTCGGCTTCAGCATAAACCGCCATGAACGCAGCACGCACCTCCGCGCCCACCTCAAACGCGCGCGGGCCGATAGCGGGCCCCAGATAAGCCATGATCTGGCCAGGCGGCACCCTCATTGAGGCCACGGTATTTTGCAGCACGCCGCCACATAATCCACGCCAACCTGCGTGTGCGGCCGCAACCACCGTGCCCGCCTTATCGCATAACAGAACCGGCAGGCAGTCTGCCACCATGACAGCACAAGGTATGCCGGTGTGATGAGTAACCGCCGCGTCGGCCGCAGTTTCAGTTTCAGTTTCAGTTTCAGCTTTAGTTTGAGTTTGAGTTTCAGGTGCAGCCGCAACATCCGGCGCATCAGCTGTGTGAATAACAACATGGCTACCATGTACCTGACGAAGCCACATTGGCGGTCGTGGTAGTTGCGAGCAAAAGCGCTGCCGATTCTCAGCCACGCTGGCGATATCATCCCCCACATGATTGCCCAGATTCAGGCTAGCATAAACGCCTGCGCTGACACCGCCTGCACGAGTCGAGATAATGGCCTTGATAGTAGGTGGCGCAGACCAATCGGGAATAATAAAGTCAGCAGGGTTCAGCACAAACCAATCACCCGCTAAAGCTCGGCAACAAAATCAATCAAGTCGCGCAAATCATCAGGAATCGGCGCCTCGAACAAGCGCAGCTTCCCATCTAGCGGATGATCCAGTGTCAGCTTGCGCGCATGCAGCGCCTGGCGGTTGAAGGCACGAAATGTGTTGCGAACCTCGGCATCAATACCCGTCATTGACGGGCCGTAAACGGGATCAGCCTCCAACGGAAAGCCGATAGATTGCATATGCACCCGAATTTGATGGGTACGACCAGTATCCAGGCTGCATTCAAGAACGGTGTGATATTGGAACCGCTCCATCACGCGATAATAGGTTTTTGCAGGCTTGGCAATCACCGAGTCCTGTAGTACAGCCATCTTGGTACGGTCTCGCGGATGCCGCCCAATCGGCGCGTCCACTTCACCATCCGCTTTGACCAGGCCGCGAACCAGTGCCGCGTATTGACGCTTCATGGTGCGAGCCTGTAATTGCCGCACCAATGAAAGCTGCGCAGCCTCGGTTTTAGCCGCCACCATCACGCCAGTGGTATCTTTATCAAGACGATGCACGATGCCTGCCCGCGGTAATGAAGCCACGGCGGGATTGCGATGCAGCAAGCCATTCAGCAAGGTTCCCGTCCAATTACCTGATCCCGGGTGCACGACTAGCCCAGCTGGTTTGTTGATGACGATGATAGCGTCGTCCTCATACATGATGTTCAAGGGAATATCTTCAGCAATAAATGCCGTTTCTTCCGCCCTCGCTGTCAGCGTCGCGGTTATGATTTCGCCGCCCAGAAGTTTGGCTTTAGGCTGAATTTGTACACCGTCAACCTGCACTGCGCCTTCCTTGATCA
>JAYWCO010000006.1:0-2748 GCA_043780475.1 Burkholderiales bacterium
AGGTCAGCGTGATCGCACCGTTATCCACATTGATGGCGCTAATCATATTGCTGATGATTTTATTCGCATCGGGAATGCCGGCGGCGGCGTTGTTGCTGGGCATTTCACCCGTACCTGCATAAGCAACACTCACGCCTTTTTTGGCGAGATCTGCCAGCGCCAGGCTTTCTTTTACCTGCGTGCGCATGCTGCTATCCAGCAGATTGGGCACCGCCATCGCCGCGAGGATCGCGAGTATGGCCAGGACGATAGCCACCTCAAGCAACGTAAAGCCGCTGCGGGTGCGCAACACATAACGATTCATCTTCGCATCCATCCGTTTTTTAATCAGGGGTTTCATGTTTGTCCTTTGCTGCGTTCGATGGCTTTAAGCCAGCCTTGCATTTTAAGCGCAGCCACCGTACTCGGCATGGTTGGTGTAAAGATTCTCGCTGCGGCGCCCGCGGCACTCAGGTTTGTGATTTCAGCCTGACTCTGCCAGAAGCCTACCGCCAAGCCGGCCAAATAAGCCGCGCCCAGCGCCGTGGTTTCGGTCATGCGCGGACGTACCACCGGCGTGCCGAGCAGGTCGGCCTGGAACTGCATCAGCATATTGTTGGTACTGGCGCCGCCATCAACCCGCAGTTCAGTGAGCGCGATACCGGCATCGTCTTGCATGGCAGCGGCGAGCTCGGCACTTTGGAAGGCAATGGCTTCAATCGCGGCGCGCGCGATATGCGCCCGCGTGCTGCCTCGGGTAAGCCCGAGAATACTGCCGCGCGCGGTCGAGTCCCAATGGGGCGCGCCTAAGCCTGTGAATGCGGGCACGAGGTACACCCCGCCGTTATCGGGCACGCTGGCTGCCAGCGCTTCAGCCTCGCTTGATTTTTCAATAATACCCAAGCCATCACGCAGCCATTGGATGGTGGCACCGCCCATAAATACGCTGCCCTCAAGCGCGTAATGCGTGACCGTGCCGATACGCCAGGCCACCGTGGTGAGGAGGCGATTCTGCGAGCGCACCGGCTTTTCGCCGGTATTCATCAACATAAAACAACCTGTGCCATAGGTATTTTTGGCCATGCCCGGTTGATAGCAGGCTTGGCCGAACAGTGCGGCTTGTTGGTCACCGGCCACGCCGGTTATCGGTATGCCTGCTGGAATGTCTGCCGCAATGCCTATCAATGTGCCTGCGGTGGTCCCCACCAAGCCGGATGAGCTGACGATATGGGGCAAAACACTGCGCGGAATGTCCATCAGCCGTAGCAGCTCGTCATCCCAATCGAGGGTCTGAATATTAAACAGCAGTGTGCGCGATGCGTTGGTGACATCGGTGGCATGGACTTTGCCTGCTGTAAGGTTCCATATAAGCCAGCTATCCATCGTCCCAAATGCTAATTCGCCTCGCCTGGCACTTTCGCGTGCGCCGGGAATATGATCCAGCAACCATTTCAGTTTAGTGCCCGAAAAATAGGCATCAATGCGCAAGCCGGTTTTTTCGATCACCATTGTTTCATGGTTGCCTGTGATGAGTTCATCACAATACCCCGCGCTGCGGCGATCTTGCCAGACAATCGCCGGTGCCAATGGCGTACCGGTCAATCGGTCCCACAGCATAGTGGTCTCGCGCTGGTTGGTAATGCCGATCGCCAATATATCGTGGCCGTGCTGCTTCGCTTGCGTGATGGCCTCGGTGGCTACCGCGAGCTGACAGCGCCAAATTTCCACCGCATTGTGCTCCACCCAGCCGGGCTGGGGAAAATGCTGGGTAAATTCGCGCTGCGCTTGTGCCAGCACACTGCCGCTGTGATCAAACACCATGGCACGGCAACTGGTCGTACCTTGATCGAGGGATAGGATGGCAGCCATGTGTCAATAAGGTTAAACAAAAAAATAACTGGGCTGACTTCATTGCCCCGAGTGAGTTAAAATAACACGATTAGAACGCGCACCACATTCGCAAACGCACAAGCAAATACAAACAAACACACGCACGTACACAGAATCACGGGAGGCCTCATGGGGCTACTTGACGACCTAAAAAAAGAAGCAGACACCCTAAAAGATCAGGAATCCGTACGCACGCAGTCACTGAAAGCAAATGCTACCTCGGTGGATCGGGCGCTACGCAAGACTTTTCAATATCTTAATGAATTATTCCGCCAGCTCAATGTCGTGAAGCCACCGTGCGCCCGCGTTTATGATTTGCTGACAGTGGGAAAAATGAGCGGCTTTACGCAAATCGATTACCGCATCGATTACCGTACTTCGCAGCGCGACAACATGGAGCACTACGAAAATCTGGCCATTACGTTCAAGCGTACCAAGCCAGAACAGCTAACCGTCAAGCGCGATGCCGAGCAGATTGAGCGCTTCCGTGATCTGTTGTGGCAAAACAATTTACGTTTTACCTCCGAGCCCACTCGCAACGAGCGCCGGGTGGTGGTGAGTGAAACATTTTTGATTAGTTGCGACATTATTTGCGGTGTCGATGTGGTGGGTGATTACGAGACCGGCGCGATCCGGTTCAAACTCAAAAACGTGGAAGATTTTGGCCCCACCTTGTATACCCTGGAGCCAGATGCCATCACCGACCAGGCGCTGGAAGAGCTTGCAAAATTATTGATCGGTAAAGAATCAGACTTCAAAACATTCAATCGTCGTCCGCAGAATTTCGCTCCGACCGCAACCGGCCAGTTTGCCCGCAGCAATGCGAAGAATGCGCAATATGTGGCTAATCCTGTGCCTGGGCCGGAAGAAGAAAAGAAA
>JAYWCO010000007.1:0-1541 GCA_043780475.1 Burkholderiales bacterium
GCCAGCGCGCGCGCGATCAGCACCAATTGCTGCTCACCACCGGATAAGGCATTGAATGGACGATGGGCAAACTGCGCCATGCCAAATTCAGCCAGCGCGTCTGTTGCGATCTGTCGATCCGCCACGCCGGGCGGCGCATACCAGGCCAGATACGGCATGCGCGCCATCTCGACGACTTCAATCACGCTGAAATTAAAAAATCCGCTAGTCACCTGTGGGACATAAGCGATGTTCAACGCAATCTCGGCCGCACTTAAATCATTGATCCGCGCCCCGCCCAGGCGCACCTCACCCTGCAATGCGGGGTGTAGCCCCAGCAGTGTGCGAAACAAGGTGCTCTTGCCGCAGCCATTAGGCCCCAGTACGGCAATGGCTTCCCCCGGCTGCAGCGTAAACGATATGTCCGCCGCGAGTCGACGTGTCGCATAGCCAATCGCAAGATGATGGGTTGAAAGCACGTTCAGTTTTTAGGCTTAAAAGTAGCCGCCATCAGCACCATAAAAATCGGCGTGCCAATGGCCGCAGTCAGCACGCCCGGTGGAATTTCGATCTGCGCAATCGTGCGGCACAGCGTATCAATCACCACCATAAAAGTACCGCCCACGATCATCGCCAGCGGCAGCAGGCGGGAGAATTCAGCGCCCACCAGCAAACGCACCGCGTGCGGCACCACCAGCCCGACCCAACCCACGATGCCGCATAGCGCGACCGAGACCGCCGTCATCAAGGTGGCCGCCACAATCACAATCAGTCGAGTGCGATCCACATTAAGCCCCAGTGCGCGTGCTTCATCGTCGGGCAATGCCAGTAAATTTATTCGCCATCGCAGTAAAAAAAGTGGTGCGAACGAGATCGCGAATAGGGCAGCCGTGATGCCCGCATCTTGCCGCGTTACGCCGGAAAAACTGCCCAGCAGCCAGTAGGTAATGGCGGGCAATTGGCTATAAGGATCAGCCAGATATTTGACCAGCGCCAGGCCCGAACCCAATAGTGAAGCGACCACCACCCCGGTCAGTACGAGCGTGAGTATCGGATCATGTCCGCGAATCTGCCGACCTATAAAAAATATCAGCGCCACGGCAGCCAGACCGCCGGCGAAGGCCAGGCCCTGAATGGCGATAATCGGCAGTGATAAAAAAATACCCAGCACGGCACCCAGCGCGGCACCGCTGGAAACCCCCAGAATGTCAGGTGAAACCAGCGGATTACGGAACAGGTTTTGGTACGCCGCGCCCGCTGCTGAAAGTGCTGCGCCCACCATAAAGGCGGCCACAATACGCGGGCCACGAATCTCAAACAGCACCACATCGGCATGGGCGGCAGCATGTGCGCTGGCTGGATCGGCGCCGGTAATTTTGGCAAATATAAGGGCTGTAAGCTCGACAATGGTAATCGGAAATTGGCCTACCGACAGAGCCCACATGAGGGCAACCACCAACGCCACCGCAATAATAATAAAAACCATAAAACGATTAACCATCTTGTTAGTATAAAGAAGGGACTGGGTAAGCTAAAATTTGTTTAACCTGATACGAATAAAA
>JAYWCO010000008.1:0-2030 GCA_043780475.1 Burkholderiales bacterium
CGCGCGTATCGCTGTTGAGTAGCAGCACATCACGCTCGGGGTGAAGTGCGATCGCGCGATTGCAGGTCGCCACGAATCCCAAATTCGTTGGGTTCGTAAGCACCGTAATGTTGATACTTTGGCTAGAGTTCAAACCAGACAGGAACTCCGCCATACCCGGCTCGGGGCTTGCATCGTTGATGATGACCAGTTCATAGGGCGTGGTGCAGGCATTTGCCAACACGCTTTCAATACATGCCTTGGTTTCGGCTAACCCGCGGTAGACGGGAATGATAATGTCAATGGGGTTCACTTAAGCTTTATCTTTGATCCTGAGAGTAGTGCTGATTATAGTGGACGCAATAGTGCACGCGACCGGCCACAATGGCGACACTACCCCGCGCCAATTTCCGCAGATTCGCGGGAATTTCCAGCTCCTGACTTGACAGCACTGCGCGCGGATAAAAATATGCCCAGCAACAGCAATGAAAAACCGGCCATCTGCAATGGTTGAAAACGCTCGTCAAATAGCCACCAGGCCATTAACGCGGAAGCAATCGGTTCTCCCAGGATAGCGACTGCAATCACCGTGGCCGGCGCGTGCTTTAGCGACCAGTTAATACCGGTGTGGCCGATTAATTGCGGGCCAATAGCCAATCCAGCAAGGCAGGCCCATGCTAGCCACGAAAAACCGATCAGTGGCACGTGAGCAGCCAATGCGCAGGCCAGAAGTGTAAGCGCAGCACTAGAATAAACCAGCCAGATATAGGCAAGCAAAGAAAATGTCTGCCGAAGCTTCCGCCCAATCAGCAGATAGCCACAAACCGTTAAAGACCCCACAATCGCCAGCGCGTTGCCAAGCATGGGGTTGCTGCCCACGTCAGCCAGTGAGGCCCGTGCATCGGATAAAAATATCAGAGCACTACCGAACATTGCTGACGCAATGCCCACCAACAGCGAGCGATGCAAGCGCTCGCGAAGAAACAGCCAGGATATCAGCGCAATCCATATGGGGTTGGTTGTTACTAGCGCGGTGCTGCTCGCCACCGAAGTAAAAGCCAGCGACGAAATCCACGACGCAAAATGCGCCGCAAGAAATACCCCTGAAGCCACGGCCAGCGCCGCGGTTTTTAGCGGCAATGCGCTAATTTCATGTCGCATGGTGGGCTTGGCTGCCACCACGAACGAGAGAATAATTGCGGCAATGCCCAAGCGCCACACGGCAATCGAAAGCGACGCAACACCTTCACCCAATGCCAGCCGAATCATGATGGCGGAGGTGGACACGATTACAACCGATGCACCCAACACCATCATAGGTAGCGTGCGAGAATTCATATTATTTTTCTATTCAATGCGGCCAAACACCAAGAGCCAGCCTTCAATCTGGCCGCCGGGTGCAGACACCTGATGAAAAAGATGCAAAGAAAAGGATTAAGGCAGAAGATCAATGCAGCCGCTTAATCTCGACATTTACCACCACTCCCATCAATCATTTTTGTCTGAACTGAGAGCAACAATCAATGCCCCATCGGGCTTTCGCTGGTGGTGTTCATCACACACTTCATGAAGTTGCGGCCCTGATTCGCTTCGCAGGTTTTAAACGCCTTTGTCTCAGCGACGCAACTATCCGCCGCCTTGTTTGAAAGCGTGCCGCAATCAAGCGGGTTCGCAATCAAAAATTCGCGGTCGCACGCAAAATGCGCATCAGCTTTTAGTGGGTCGCATTTTTCCGCCATCTTCATGTGGCGTTCACATCTCATTTTGTCGATGCTTTCTTTTTTATCGCACGCCGTGACGTGCTCGGCGGCATTGGTCAAGGCTGTAAATAAACAGAGTGCCAGCGTTAACGCAAATAGGCCGGTTAATTTGGTGGTTGTTTTGGTGATTGTAGTTAGCATCTCGATTTTCTTCGGTCAGAAGGTATTGTGACGGTATGAACCCATCACTGGAACCCAAGTCTATCATTTGCTCATACGGCCACAAACAACCACAACCAACGCCATAACAACTGCGCAAGCCAAACAGGCTCGTCAGGTTTACCCTTTACT
>JAYWCO010000009.1:0-11669 GCA_043780475.1 Burkholderiales bacterium
AGATGCAGGTGGCATCGCCTGTTTTAGTCATCAACGTCGCGCGCATCGCCGGCGCATCGCCAATGACGGCAAACAGACGGCCATGCAAATTTAAGCAATCCAAAAATCGCAGTGGCACGAGCGGCACGGAACCGGTTAATACAATCACATCAAAGCGTTCATGAGTACCGACCACGTCTGCGGCTGAATCCGCCGCATCACCGATCTTCAGATGAACATTATGGATACCTGCAGTCGCGAGTCTGGCCGCGGCCAGGCGCGAAAATTCATCAAAATATTCAATCGAGGTAACACACTCACAACGCTTGGCGAGCAAGGCAGTCAGGTATCCACTGCCAGTGCCGATTTCGAGCACGCGTTCGTGCGCGGCGGGTGCTACCTCCTGCACAATGCGCGCTTCCATTTTTGGCGCCATCATCGATTGCTTGTGTCCCAACGGGATTTCCATATCCACAAACGCCAGTGCACGATAAGCAGCAGGCACATAGTCTTCGCGTTTAACGGTAAACAGTAAATTCAGCACCGTCTGATCCAGCACTTCCCAGGTACGGATTTGCTGCTCAACCATCAAGAAGCGGGCTTTTTCAACATCCATCGGGATCGTCATATAGGCTGTCATGTAGTCACGTTTTCAGGACTTGCTATGCGTTTTTATCGAGCGTAAGTTTACCAAACTCAGGCTATTTCGGGCGAATTCTGCGCGATTCGGCCTTGCCTTGTTTGTCTACACCCACGGCCGTCCGTACGCTCAGGCTATGCAACAGCATATCGGTATGCGCATCCAGGTAGGCAGTCGGATCAATTTGATGGGTACTGCATAGGTCAAATGAATTGCGCCAGAGCATCAACATCACCACCGGCGCGCAGGCGATGCGCGGCGCGAATTCCAGAGAGACCGGGCGGAACTCGCCCGAATCCATGCCGCGCTGGATCACGGCAGCAAACAAACCGGTGCCACGCACCATTACTTCAGCATGATAAAACTTGGCTAAATCAGGGAAATTACCCGCCTCAGACATCATCAATTTGCTAATGCCCGCCAGCTTGGTTGAGCCAATCTGATCCCACCAATCATGTACCAGCTCCCGCATTAAGTCAGGGGTGGTGCCGGCATAAACACGAATCCGTTCTTCTGCCTCGGCAATGCGCGACACAATGCCTTCTCGCACCACGGCCTTGAATAGATCTTCTTTGCTGTCAAAATAAAGATAAAGCGTGCCTTTCGAGACACCGGCTCGCTTGGCAACATCGTCAAGTCGGGTCGCTGAAAACCCGCGCTCGACAAATAGCTCGAGGGCGGCGGTCGCCAGCTCACCAGGACGCGCGTCTTTGCGGCGTTCCCAGCGCGGCTCAATAATTTTGGCGAGTGCGGACATATGTTTTTTCATCATTAAAATTAATTTACTGACCAACTAGTCAGTAAGATACCGCCGCCGGATTATTTAGTCAAGCATCAGGGGCGGAGTAAAGGCGGCCACCGTACCAACAACATTAAAATCCAACAATCCCCAAGGTCTGCAATTATTGTGGCACATGAACGCGGACCAGATGCAATATCAGGAAGCCAAATCAGAAACGGTATGATGAAAGTCTTACCGATTTATGGGGCGGCGCAAGCCTTGAACACGATGATTCTACCCACCCTTTCCCTGCTTGAAACCCGCGTTC
This sequence comes from Burkholderiales bacterium, assembly GCA_043780475.1. Classification (GTDB taxonomy): domain Bacteria; phylum Pseudomonadota; class Gammaproteobacteria; order Burkholderiales; family Usitatibacteraceae; genus UKL13-2. Next base: position 1,669 of record JAYWCO010000009.1, read on the forward strand.
TGGGCGTGTTGATTGAAAAGCAACACACCGTACCCGATTCATATCCGCTGACCTTGAATGCGCTGGTATCCGGCTGCAATCAAAAAACCAGCCGCGATCCGGTGCTTGAAGCTACCGAGGATGAGGTACAAGCCACTCTCGATCATTTGAAAATTCTGTCGCTAGCGACGGAATCAAGCGGCGGGCGGGTGATGCGTTATGCACACAACGCAGAGCGCGCATTACGGCTCCCCAGCCAGGCAGTGGCGTTGCTGGCGACTTTGATGCTACGGGGCCCGCAGACGATTGGCGAGCTGCGGATTAACGCGGATCGCCTGCATAAATTTGCGGATATTTCAGCGGTCGAAGGTTTTCTGGCTGAGCTTGCTGAAGGCGCTAAGCCTGCTGAGCACGCTACCGATGCAAGGGGCGCGATGGTGATGGAACTGCCGCGCCAGCCGGGATCAAGGGAGAATCGCTGGGTGCATTTATTGTCCGGCGCGCCGCCGCTGGAGATGATGGCTGTAGCAACTACGTCAACCCCATCCGCTGCCAGCGAAATGATCACCGTGAGCGAAATCGCGACACTTAAATCGCAGGTTACGACTTTACAAAGCGAAGTAGCCGCACTGCAATCCACGGTGGCGATGTTATGTAAAGAGTTGGGCATTTGAAATGATCGGCTGTATGCCCGCGGTTGTTTGACATCGCCCAGGCAATCAAGTAAGTTGAATTCGCGCCGATTTGACGATCAGCTTGCGGGCGCGGGGCACGATTATTTTCCCCAATAAATACGGCTAAAGCGGCTGTCTGCAGCATTTACAGAGAGCCCCATTAGCGCCAGGCTGATCGGGCTTTCTATGTTGGGTTTTTTGTTTTTGCACCGGATTTTTTCCTATGATCGCGACCCCATTGCTGGCTCAATTTAATGCGTCGCTACCACTGGCGAGCGGTGTAGCGCTTGACGCATATGTGCTGGCCTATGAGACCTACGGCACCTTGAATGCAGATAAATCCAACGCCGTCCTGATATGTCACGCGCTCAACGCGTCGCATCATGTGGCGGGCATTTATGCCGGGAAGGATGACAGCGAAGGGTGGTGGGATTCGATGATTGGCCCTGGTAAGCCAGTCGATACGAATCAATTTTTCGTGATCGGGGTAAATAATCTCGGCTCTTGTTTCGGCTCGACCGGACCGCTTTCGATTAACCCCGTAGGCAACCTGGCCTACGGTGCTGATTTTCCGTTGGTGACGGTTGAAGATTGGGTGGATTCGCAAGCGCGGCTGCTGGATTTTTTGGGTATCGAAACCTTGGCCGCCGTGATGGGCGGCTCGCTCGGCGGCATGCAGGCGTTGTGCTGGAGTTATCGTTATCCGCAGCGCATCAGGCATGCCATCGTGATCGCGGCTGCACCGAATTTATCCGCGCAGAATATCGCGTTTAATGAAGTCGCGCGTCAGGCCATCATGACCGACCCGGATTTCCATGACGGCCATTTTGCGCAGCATCACACCCTGCCTAAAAATGGTCTGACGGTGGCGCGCATGATCGGTCACATCACCTATATTTCTGATGATCAAATGGAAACCAAATTTGGTCGCGAGCTGCGCGAGGGTAAAAAATTTTCGTTCGCGCCAGAATTTCAGATCGAATCCTATTTGCGTTACCAGGGCGAAAAATTCTCTCAATACTACGATGCCAATACCTATTTGCGCGTGACCAAAGCACTGGATTACTTTGATCCCGCTGCGCAATATGGTGGTGACTTAGCCAAAGCCCTGGCACCTGCCACGGCAAAATTTTTGCTTATCTCCTTCACCACCGATTGGCGGTTCTCGCCCGCCCGTTCACGTGAAATGGTGAAGGCGCTGCTCGACGAAAAAAAGGCGGTAACCTATACCGAGATTGATGCACCGCACGGTCATGATGCGTTTCTGCTGAACAATGCGCAGTATCACGCAGTCGTACGAACCTACTTTGCCAACCAGATGCAGCCATGATTACCCGCGCCGATTTCGCTGCCATTGCCTCATGGATTCCTCACGGCGCGCGCGTGCTTGACTTAGGCTGTGGTGATGGTTCGCTACTTGCCTATCTGGGCGAAACCCGCAGCGTGTCTGGCTATGGTATTGAAAATGATGAAGGCGCCATCATCAAATGCATCGAGAATGGCGTGAATGTACTTCAGGTAAATCTCGAATCGGGCATGGCCGAGATTGCCGATCAATCATTTGATATCGTCATTCTTTCACAGACGCTGCAGGCGATGAAACGCACCGAAGCCGTGGTCGCGGACATGCTGCGCGTGGGCCGCGAAGCGATTGTGACCTTCCCGAATTTTGGTTACTGGAGACATCGCGCCCAAATTGCGCTTGGCGGGCGCATGCCGGTGTCGGACGATTTGCCCTATCAGTGGTACAACACGCCGAATATTCACCTGTTTACGATTGCCGATTTCGAGGCATTCTGCGCGGCGCGGCATTATCAGGTGCTAAATCGTTCGGTGTTTACAGATGGTGTTGAGCAAAAATTATTGCCGAATTTGCTGGGCACGTTGGCGCTGTATCGCTTCACCAACGCTGCCAACGCCACCCGCAGCGGCCTCACTTAAATTCACGATTTAAAATGACGATTTAAGCTCGATTTAAGATTACCTATGCAGCAACCTCTTCCAGTTTTTGCTGCACATCCAGCCACGCCCACTCTACATCAGCAGCCTCGGTCACCACCTCACCCTGGCGCTTTAACATCTCTTGCAAACGCACTTTATTGTTTTCCGAATAGGCGTCTTCGTGGGCCAGCCAGCTCTCGATATTTTCACGTTCGCTGACAAGGGCTTTGAGCTTTTTCTCCAAATCATTCAGCTTTTGTTCCAGCGGTTTTTTAGCGGCAGAAAGTTTTTGTCTGGCATCCGCATCGCTGCGCTTTTGTTCTTTACGCGCAGCGGGATCGTCCTTAGCGAGGCCCGCATCTGGCTTGCTGTTTGGAGTATTTTTGGCTGGAGTAGCCCGTGTTTGCGGGGGTTTGACTTTTTCTGTCGCGATGGCGGGTGCTGATTTGGGCGGTTGCTTGCCGCGATTTTTGGCGTAATCACGCGCCCATTTTTTGTAATCGTCCAGATCGCCATCAAACTCGCGCAGACCACCGTCTGCCACTAACCATAGCTGATCGGCGCAGGCTTTGAGCAAATGGCGATCATGCGCGACCACGACCAGCGTGCCATCAAAATCCTGCAAGGCTTCGGCCACGGCTTCGCGCATTTCGATATCCAAATGGTTGGTCGGCTCATCCAGCAGCAATAAATTCGGCTTCTGCCACACCAGCAATGCCAACGCCAGCCGTGCTTTCTCGCCGCCAGAAAATGGCGCGATCGCGGCATCGGCATTGGGGCCACGAAAATCAAACCCGCCGAGGAAATTACGAAACTCCTGCTCTCGCGTCGTCGGATCAAGTCGACGCATATGCTGAATCGGTGATTCATCGAGGCGCAGCTGCTCAATCTGATGCTGGGCAAAATAACCGATCTTCAAACCCTGGCCTTCAAAGCGCCCGCCATGCTGTAGCGCCAGCGTGCCGGCGAGTGACTTTACCAGCGTGGATTTACCCGCGCCGTTGGGGCCGAGCAAGCCGATTTTGTCGCCGTAAAACAGCCGCCATTCGACATTGGTGAGGATGGTTTTTTCGCCCGCGTCGGTTTTATAGCCCACATTCGCTTCTTTTAGATGCAGGAGCTGGCGCGGCTTGGCGACCGGATCGCGGAACGTAAACGAAAAAGGGGAATCCACATGGGCGGCGGTAATCAGCTCCATCCGCTCCAGGGTTTTCATGCGGCTCTGTGCCTGCTTGGCCTTGGTGGCTTTCGCTTTGAAGCGATCAATAAAGGATTGCAGATGCGCGACCTGCCGCTGCTGCTTGATGTAGGCCGAGCCCTGCAGCGCTAACTGCATCGCGCGGGTGCGCTCAAACGTGGAATAGTTGCCGCCGTACTCAATCAGCTTTTGATTGTCGAGATGCACAATCGTGGTGACCACCGCATCCAGAAAATCACGGTCATGGGTGATGAGCAGCAACGTGCCGGGATAGCCGGCCAGCCAATCTTCCAGCCACATTACGGCATCCAGATCCAGATGGTTGGTGGGCTCATCAAGCAGCAATAAATCCGAGCGGCACATCAGCGCCTGCGCGAGATTGAGACGCATCCGCCAACCACCAGAAAACGTCGCCACCGGCTGCGCCATTTGCGCATCGGTGAAGCCCAGGCCCGCCAGCAACGACGCGCCGCGTGAATTAGCTTGATAGCCGCCGATATGATCGTAATGTTCGTGAAGCTCGCCGAGCTTTTCACCCGACGCGTCATCCAGCTCGGCCTGCGCCAGCTCTGCTTCCAGCGCACGCAATTCGCTATCACCATCAATGGTGTAATCGAGGGCCGAGCGTTCGGAATGCGGGGTCTCCTGCGCGACATGGGCGACCACCCATTTAGCGGGAATTTCAAACTCACCCACATCCTGGTGAATCTTATGGCGCAGCAGGGAAAACAGGCTCGATTTGCCCGCGCCATTCGGCCCGATCAAGCCGACTTTATGGCCGGAAAACAAGGTGAGGTTGGCCCCGACAACAAGCTGCTTGACGCCGCGAGCCAGAGTTAGATTGGTTAGTTTTAACATGGTGAGTCGCTATCTAAAATACTTTGGTGCTAATGAGGGAGGCTGAAAGGGGGAAGATTGCAAAAACAATGGGAGATCAGATGGCGCTAGAGGGCATAGTCGTAATCAATGGACAACGGCGCATGATCTGAAAATTTTTCATCTTTATAAATCCGTGCGTGTTTGGCGCATGCCGCGATCGCAGGCGTGGTGATGTGATAGTCGATGCGCCAACCGACGTTTTTTTCATATGCCGCGCCGCGATTCGACCACCAGGTGTATTGATCCGGCAAAGCGACCAAACGGCGGAACACATCTACATAGCCGACCTCATCAAACAAGGTGGTCAGCCATTGCCGCTCTTCCGGCAAAAATCCGGAATTCTTTTTATTGCCGCGCCAGTTTTTTAAATCAATTTCTTTATGTGCAATATTCCAGTCGCCGACAATAATGCATTCGCGTCCGCTGGACTTGAGTGTTTGCAGATACGGCATAAAGGCTTCCAAAAAGCGAAATTTTTTCGCTTGCGATTCCGCGGAGGCCGAGCCGGATGGCAGATACAGCGAGATCACGCTCAGGTTGCCAAAATCCGCCTGCAAAAAACGACCCTCGGCATCAATCCAGGCAATACCGGTGCCAATTTGCACACGGTCAGGCTGGTGCTTCGAGTACAGCGCCACGCCCGCATAACCTTTTTTCTCCGCTGAATGATAAAACGCATGCCAGCCCTTCCACGGCTGCGCATCCTCTGGGATATCACTCTCCAGCGCCTTGATTTCCTGAAAGCAAATCACATCAGCCTTCTGATGTTTTAGCCAAGTAAACAAGCCTTTAATGGTAGCGGAACGAATGCCGTTGCAGTTTACAGAAATAATTCGCATGGATTTACGTTGAAATTGTTTGGGAAAACCGCGATTATCCGTGAATTCCGCTTATTAGATTGACTATTCATGACACCATACACGACCAATAGCGTCAATTTTCGCCAGCAGTTTGTTGAATTTGCCATAAATCAGGACGTCTTGCGCTTTGGGGAATTCAAAACCAAGGCGGGTCGTTTATCCCCGTATTTTTTCAATGCGGGTCTGTTTAACGATGGCGCATCATTGCGCGCACTTTCAGGCTTTTATGCGGCCGCCATTCAGGCTGCGGGTTTGCCATTCGATATGCTGTTTGGCCCGGCCTATAAAGGCATTATTTTAGCTGCCATCACCGCACTAGCACTCGCGGAAAAGGGTCAAAATGTACCCTACGCCTACAACCGTAAAGAAGCCAAAGACCACGGCGAAGGCGGGCTCACAGTTGGCGCGCCGATTGCGGGGCGGGTGCTGATTATTGATGATGTAATTTCGGCGGGCACCTCGGTTGGCGAGTCGGTAGCGATCATTCATGCCGCAGGTGCCATCCCGGCCGGGGTGGTGATCTCGCTAGACCGGCAGGAACGCGGCACTGGCACGCTTTCTGCTGCACAAGAGGTCAGCCAACGACACGGCATACCCGTTATCTCGGTGGCGAGCTTGCAGGACATCATGAGCTTTCTTTCCCTTGATTCCACTAAAACCGCTAAACTGGAAAAAATTGAAGTGTACCGACGTGAATTCGGCGCCTCTCCCAATTAAATAATCTGTGCGCGCATGAAACTTTCTACTCTCTGTCTCCTGGCTTTAGGTTTGGCGAGCGCTATTCCGGCGCACGCTTTATTTCGCTGCGTCGACGACAAGGGCGTGACGCATTACGGCGACACCATGCCGCCGCAATGCGCAAAAAAAGAAGTCTCCGAAATCTCCTCAACCGGCACGCTGGTGCGCAAAATCGATGCGCAATTAACGCCCGAGCAAATTAAAATTCGTGAGGCTGAAAAGGCCAAACGCACTGAAAATCTGCGCCTCGTGGCGGAGCAAAAGCAACGCGATTTGGCATTGCTCGGCACCTATGGCTCGGAACGCGAGTTCACTTCTTCGCGAGGCCGCGATATCGCGCAGCTTGATGGACGCCTCAAAACACTGCAAATCCGCACCGTTGAAATTGATGCGTCGATTCAAAAATACGCTGGTGAAATGGAGTTTTATAAAGCCGGGCAAAGCAAAAGTACCAAGGCGGCCAAACCGCGTGAAGCGCCGCAACAGTTGGTCATTGATTTAGCCCGCGCCAAAAATGATCGCGTCGCACTGGATACTGAAATCGCGCAAACCGAAGCCGAGAAAAAGACCATCGGCGAGCGCTATGATGAAGAAAAAGCCCGATGGAAACGTTTAAAAGAAGGTCTGGCTGTCGGCACGATATTGAATGCTGAAGGCAATATTGTTGTTACGCCTAACGGCGATCGCCGCCCTCCATCCGCCTCGACCGCTGTGGCCGCTACAGCCGCGCCAACTTCGACACAACCGGTAGCACCCATAAAAGCGACCACCAAAAAATAATTCTGCTCATCGTTTTATGTCTTATGTACGCACCGGCGCATTTCTCTGAATTCGATCAGCAGCGCATCCAAGCCATCATTGACGCGAATGGTTTTGCGACGCTGGTTTCAACCGTGGCGAGCGAGGTGCATATCAGCCACGCGCCGGTGCAATTCGACCCGGTGCGCAAAGTACTCATCGGCCATCTCGCCCGGGCCAACCCGCAAGCAGGGAGCCTTCATGATGGCGATACACTGCTGACGATTTTTCATGGCCCGCATGGTTATATTTCGCCGACCTGGTACGTGAATGAAAACCCCAAATCACCTAACGTGCCTACCTGGAATTATGCGGCGGTACATATTACCGGCCAGGTTCGTCGCATCGATGAGCCCGAAGCTATATGGGCCATTGTGATCGCGCTTTCAGCCGCTTATGAGGGCGGCAAGCCTGATGGCCAGATAATCTGGAGCCCACAAAAAATGGCTGACCACGCGCCAAAATTACGCGCACTGGTGGGCTTCGAAGTGACCATTACAGACATTCAGGGCAAATTCAAACTCTCACAAAATCGCACCGCTGCGGATCAGGCAAGCGTGATTGCCAACCTGAACGCCAGCGCATTTGCAGGCGATGTGGCATTGGCCGCGTTGATGAGTAAAAACCTGAAGCCAGGCTAAACACTAATCACTAGCCGCCAAGCTGGCTCCGTTTAGCTCAGTTTAACTTTCAGAATCTCATTCACCTGCACTGGGTTGGCCTTGCCCTGGGACGCTTTCATCACCTGCCCTACCAGTGACTGAAAAGCCTTTTCTTTGCCCGATTTGAATTCATCGACTGATTTTTTATTGACAGCAATGACGTCATCAACGATTTTTTCGATGGTCGATGTATCGGAGACTTGTTTTAGGCCACGTGTCTCAATGATGTCATCAGCATCGCCGTCGTGCTCACCTGCCCACATATAGCCGAATACTTCTTTGGCGAGCTTGCCGGAGATAGTGCCGTCTTCAATTCGCATGATTAACTGGGCAAGCGCCTCTGGCGTGATCGGTGATTGCCGTATTGAAATGCCATCATCGTTTAATGCGCTAGACAGCTCACCTCGTACCCAAGACTCCGCTGCGGCACTTGGCGTCCCCAAACATACTTGCGTTCTTTCAATAAAATCTAAGAGTTCCGGCGGCACTAAGAAAACCCAAGCATAAGGCTTACGTAGCTCAGCCCTTAATGTGGTTTGCATTTCGGCGCTGAGACTTGCATCGCCTGCTTTATCTAGACTAATCATTTGCTGTATGTAGCGCTCACGTATTGCTTTCGGGGGCTTAGGCATCGTCGCTTTTACAGCGTCAATCTGCGCCTGCGTAATTACCAACGGCAACAAATCCGGATCCGGAAAATAGCGGTAATCCATCGCATCTTCTTTGCTGCGCATCGAACGGGTCTCGTCGCGATCCGCATCGTATAAACGGGTCTCCTGTACAACTTTGCCGCCGTCTTCAATAAGCTCAATTTGACGGCGCACTTCATAGCGGATGGCGCGTTCCAGGAATCGGAATGAGTTGAGGTTTTTGATTTCACAACGCGTGCCGAGTTTGGCATCGCCGGCACGACGCACCGATACATTGGCATCGCAACGAAACGAGCCCTCCTGCATATTGCCATCGCAGATGCCGATCCAGGTGACGATGCCGTGCAGGGCTTTGGCATAGGCCACCGCCTCTTCGGCTGAATGCATCACCGGCTCGGTCACAATTTCGAGCAGCGGGGTACCGGCGCGGTTTAAATCAATGCCCGACACCCCGTGACTTTCAAGCCCTTCATGCAACGATTTGCCGGCATCTTCTTCCAGATGTGCGCGGGTTAATTGCACGGTTTTTTCAACGCCATTGACCACAATGGGAACCGTACCGCCAATCACCACCGGCTGCTCGAATTGGCTTATTTGATAGCCCTTCGGCAAATCAGGATAAAAATAATTCTTGCGGGCAAATACGGAACGCGGCGCTATCTCGGCACCAATGGCGAGCCCAAACCTGATGGCTTTTTCGACGGCGGCACGATTCATCACCGGCAGCGTCCCGGGTAACGCTAAATCCACGGCATTGGCCTGCGTATTGGGCGCGGCGCCAAAAGCAATCGGTGAGCCCGAGAAAATTTTTGAATTCGTCGAGAGCTGTGCATGGGTTTCGAGCCCGATGACAACCTCCCAGCCCGCTGGCACGCCGTTCATGCGCTACCCCCCGGCATACGACGATGCCAGTCCGTCATCTGCTGATAGCGATGCGCCACCGACAACATGCGCGCTTCATCATAATAATTGCCGATGATCTGTAACCCGATCGGCATCTCGCCCTCGCCAAATCCGCATGGCACCGACATACCCGGCAGGCCCGCCAGACTCACACCGAGCGTAAAAATATCTTCGAGATACATAGCCACCGGGTCATTCGATTTTTCGCCCATTTTCCAGGCGGTGGTGGGTGCTACCGGGCCCATGATGACATCACACGACTTTAATACATTCTGAAAATCCTGCGCGATCAGGCGACGGACTTTTTGCGCTTGCAGATAGTAGGCGTCGTAGTAGCCGTGCGAGAGCACATAGGCGCCCACCAGGATGCGTCGTTTGACTTCGAGCCCAAAACCTTCCGAGCGCGATTTGGCAATCATATCGCCCAGGTCTTCATAGTCCGCCGCGCGATGACCATAACGGACGCCATCGAAACGGGCGAGATTGCTCGATGCCTCAGCAGGCGCAATCACGTAATACGCAGGGATCGACAGCGCGGTGCGTGGTAGCGATATGTCAACCAAGGTCGCGCCTCGTTGTTCGAACGTCGCGAGTGCGGCGCGCACCGCAGCGGCAACGTCACCCGATAAACCATCGCCAAAGAATTCCTGCGGCACGCCGATGCGTAAATTTTCAAACTCCAGCATTGGCAGGGCTTTTGAGGCATTTTCAGCCTGGAA
>JAYWCO010000010.1:0-5291 GCA_043780475.1 Burkholderiales bacterium
GCGTTCAGCGAGAGTGATCTGCCCATGCGGGTGGATATTGTGCAGGCGGGTGATTTGCCTGAGGGGTGGAGCATTCGAGCCTGGCCGCTTTAGTTCGTCTAGGCAAATAGCGAGTCCTGACCCTGCGGTTCTTGCTGGCGTAACGCCGCGCTTTTCGCGGCATTACGGTTGAAGGCAGTACATACGGAATTTTCGATGCATGTAGCACTGATGTGCTACATTTAGTCCACCCTATAGGAGCGCCCCATGTCCACCACCACGATTCGACTCCCCGATGACCTGAAGGAAAAAGTTTTGCGGGCCGCCAAGCGCGCCGGAACCACGTCGCACAATTTCATTCTGGAAGCCATTGCCGAGAAAGCCGAATTGACGGAGCAGCGGAATAATTTTCTAAGCGTCGCTGAGTCGCGTTACGCGGCCATCGCCGCATCCGGCCGGACGATTCCGTGGGCCGATATGCAGCGCTATCTGAAAGACAAGGTGGCCGGCAAAAAAGTAAGCCGCCCCGCCGCAAAAAAGTTGGCGCGCTAGCCGCCTGTGTCGCGAATCGAGCTTGCTCCCGAAGTCGCAGAAGATGTTGAGCGCATCCTTGAATACCTTGCCCAATATGAGGTCGATGACCGCGCCGCCCGCATCGATGAAATCATTCAGGCGATCAGCGTTCTTGAACATAATCCGTTGATCGGTCGACCCGTGTCAGGCGAAATGAATGAACTCGTGATTGGTCGGCGCACGCATGGCTACATCGCCCTATACCGTTATGTTGCCGTGATCGACACTGTGTTCGTGCTGGCGATTCGCAGCCAGCGGGAAGCGGGGTATGCGCGGGGATAGTGGGAGAGGTAGTGGTGATGAGGCGGCAAACAATGCGAGTTTGATCCCTCTAATTTGTTTAGGCAAAAGGGGAGTCCTGACCCTAAAGCTTTCGCGATATATGCGCCAACTCCACAAGCAAGTCCAGCTACCAATGCCCTAACTGGAATTGAAAAAGTAAGCATTGCGCTTTGAGCCGCAAAACCAAAAACTATCGCTACTAAGCTTAGCAATATTCCATTTTTAATCTTCATTTATAACTCCAGTCTTAATTCGAACAAACAATACTAAGAGCAAAGTCATTACAAACCGAAGGTGCCCGTCCACCTAAAACGACGGGGCGGGGCAGGCCTTGATAATTGCCTATCATGCTAGAGTCAAGGCCTCGTGCGGTTGACCCCGTGCATTCTATTGCAGCGACCCCCTAAAACTCCTCTTAGAATTCTTTTATTGCTTCGAATTTGCCCAGCTTAGATGCCGTTTTTCAACCCATACAACCGATCCCGTGCCAAGGCGAACTTTTGCCCAGTCCTTGAGTACCACTTGAACTTGAAAGGACGTCCCTCGTTCAATTTGGTGGCTAATTTTTGCGCTGTTGCTCGGCGCAACATAGCCAACAATTGGCCCCCCTTCATTCCATGCAATGTCGCTGACAGTAAGCTCAGTGCGGCGCGTGGTCACCTGTTGGGTACTAAGCTGATCCGCAAAGGTGATCGATTCCGGTGGCCGCGATATCAATATACGTTGATCTACACTTTCACCTAAGAGCTGCCCGCCCAACGCCCGCCTTGTTTCTTGTGGAAGGTATTTCGAAAGAAAGATCTCTTTCGTAATCGTGCAAAATGTCTGCTCTATTGGACGAATCGGCGATAAAGCCACGCAAAGTCCGACGGTATGCCTGAATGGTTCAGATTTAGCTTCCTCGATATATTCGATATTCCCATCGCCAATCTTTATCGTATACCGAGTGCGAAATTGCGCTCTTGGTGAAGTATTGGCCATTGAACCAACCATCGCCCCAACTATCCCTGCTGCCAGTTGGTTCTTGGCTGAATAGTTCCACGTATTACCCTTAAATGCATTGTCGATGTAGGCTGCCTGGCCGATGGCAGATCCCAACTCGCTTCCAGCGTTGCTGCCTGAAGTTGATTCATTCAATGACTGTGCATCGACGATAGTGCCGTAGCTATTTGCTACGATTGGATCGGCAACGTACTTAGCTTGCAAAGCTTGGCGCTGCGCTTGAGTCAGGTCTTCCCAGACATGGTTAGGAACATGCAACGTCCGGGCAATTATTTCAACTTGCTTTGCCAATTCTTGAGTCAGCTCGTTAGCGTCTGCTTCTTTTAAGACGCCGTCTCGTTGAGCCAACCTAATGCTTTGAGCAATTGATTCTAGACTGGCAGAGTCTGACCGGCCGACTATCTCAGCCCGAAGCCTTGATTTATATGCTGTTGAAACTTCTGGATAAGCCGCAAGTTCTTTGCGCAGAGAGATGCCAGCGGCGCTGTCGTACGCAATATCAGTTCGTGATAACGCAATTGCAACGTCATACTTGCCCGCAGCTAACAGAGGCTTCAGGGTATTTGTTGTCCTTTCGAGATGGCTTGGTGCGGCACATCCAGCAAGTCCAAACGTAACAAAAAAGATAGTAACTGTGCTGCGTGCGTTCATGAAACACTCCCCTTATGCTTACCAAACTTACTAACGTCATGGCTGTGTTTCACGGCATTTTTTTCTTGGTAATTTCGTTGATCCTATCGAGAATGCTGATCGCAATTTTTGGATCGTTGAAATTTTGTCCCTTTAAGGCGTCTCCCGGCCCGACCGGCTCGTTCGGAATTCTGGATCGAGTGATCGCTGAAACTTCTACCATGCTATTTCCACTGCGGTTGCCGCCCTTGATCGTGACTTTTCCGAAACCGCCGTAGCTGTTAAAGACCAATGCCGACATTGAACTTTGCTCGGCATACACGACGACACCATTTTCAATTTTCTCAAACTGCGGTGATACAAGTCGTCTTTCCTCCATTGCAACAACGGCGGCGTCACGAACGCTCTCGGCAGTGCCCGCTACAAAAATAGATGGCCCGATATCTCGAACCTCTCGAAAATTCGAGAGGGTTCCGCATCCAGACAATAGGAAAGCTAATAAAGCAAAAACTAATTTTGGATAACCTTTCATTTGGCGGCTCCTATTTATGTTTGTTGTATAAACACTGACTTCAGCGAATTAGTATGATTGCTTTTTTGCGAAGAAATTAGTAATTTAAGCAGCTAAGCTCGCAATTTTTAAAATCCGAAATCGATGGCATCCCCCTCAGCGCCTTGCCATCCCGCACCCGTACGCGTTGTCTTGATTTTGCAATAGCCGACGACCAAGTCACCTACTGAAACCATTTCTTCAATACTGATTTGAATATCCGGACACGCGCTGCGAAAGCTGTGATGGGATTTCTTGAATTCTTGCGGTCTGCGGAGTTCGTTATCGTTGATGCCCTGGAATTTTCGAGACCGTGGGCGACTGCGTTGGACGCGATCATTTCGTCGCTGCGTTCAGCACGACTGTTATTCCAAACTTCTTTGAAACATCGATGGAGAATGGTGTTTTGTTTTTCCCCATGGTCGGCTCTCTTGTTTGCGGCGTGTCTCAGTCTAGGCGTGGAATTAACAAAAGACAAACGGTGTGTGAATTCTGTTGCGACTCGATCTGATGGCACTGCTCGCTTGGCTCACATATGGGTGGCTAAAACTCTAGATTCGGCGTGCGTTCCAGGCCAAAAATGCCTGAAACGCCCCGCTGGTGCTAGTGTTTCATTTCCGCGTGTAGAAAAAGGCCGCCGCTATACAGCAGCCACACTCGCATCGGCCAGGCGAATAAATTCTTCGAGTGAGAGTGTTTCGGCGCGCCGCTTGGGGTCAATGCCGAGCGCTTCGATGGCGGCTTGCGCCAGGTATGGCTTCAGGGTGTTGCTGAGGGTTTTGCGGCGTTGACCAAAACCGGCGGTCACGATGGTGGCGAACTGTTGATCGTCACAGGCGCGCAGGCGGTCAGCAGGCAAGGGCATCATCCGCACAATCGCTGAATTAACTTTCGGTGGTGGCGTAAATGCGCCGGGTGGCACATCGAATAATCGCTTCATCGCAAACCGGTATTGCAACATCACCGACAGCCTGCCGTAGGCTTCGGTATCCGGTGCGGCAACCATCCGATCCACCACCTCTTTTTGCAGCATGAAAGTGCCGTCGATCAGCGCACTTTCATAGCTCGCCAGATGAAATAAAAATGGTGTGGAAATGTTATACGGCAAATTGCCGACACAGCGAAAGCGCGGGCCGAGCGGCGCGAAATCAAACTCCAGCACATCGCATGCATGCAGCGTGAATTGCGTGGCCGGAAAACGTGCGCGTAAAGCCGAGGCCAGATCGCGGTCAATTTCCACTGCATGCAAATGATTTAATTTGTCCAAAAGCGGCGCGGTGATTGCGCCGGGGCCGGGGCCGATTTCGATCATCACATCATCCGGCATGGGTGTAATCGCATTGACGATACGGTCAATGTAATGACGGTCAGTCAAAAAATGTTGGCCGAATTTTCTTTTTGCTTTGGGTAGCATGATTACGATAACGTTTTTACAGCGGCGTGGTGCCGCGAGTGCTCACAAGCTCAACGGCTAATTTGATCGCGGCATGCATGCTGCCGACATCAATGCCCGGCTTGCCCGCCAGATCCAGCGCAGTGCCGTGATCAACCGAGGTGCGGATGATCGGCAAGCCGAGGGTCACATTCACGCCTTCACCAAAGCTCGCGTACTTGAGCACGGCTAGCCCTTGATCGTGATACATCGCGAGCACGGCGTCGGCGTGTTGCAAATGTTGCGGGGTAAATAAAGTATCAGCAGGCAAGGGGCCGATGAGCTGCATGCCCTCGCGCTTGAGTGCTTCGACAACGGGCGCAATAGTGTTGATCTCTTCATCACCCAAATGGCCAGATTCACCTGCATGCGGGTTAAGCCCTGCGACCAGGATGCGCGGCGAGGCGAAACCAAATTTGTTGCGCAAGTCGGCGTGCAAAATTCTTAAGGTCGCCGTCAAACTTTCTTGCGTGATCGCGGCGGGGACATCTTTTAAAGCCAGATGAGTCGTCGCAAGCGCGACCCGTAGCATCGGTTTGCCGCCTACCAGCATCATCACCACTCGCGGGGCATGGGTTTTTTCGGCGAAATATTCGGTGTGCCCTAAAAATTTACCCAGGCCCTCAATGGCCGCGTCGTTAATCACGCCCTTGTGAATGGGTGCGGTGACGACCGCATCGTATTCACCCCTCATGCAGCCCTGAATGGCGCGGTCAAGCAGGCTCAACACATAGCGGCTGTTGGCGGGATTTAACTGGCCCGCGTGAACCGGTGCTGCAACGGGGATATGCTCAATATTGCTTGGGTCGATGAGGTGCTGCGGGGTATGCATACGCGAACGTT
>JAYWCO010000011.1:0-2553 GCA_043780475.1 Burkholderiales bacterium
GGGGCCGCAACCGCGAGCATCTGCTCGAGGTTGCCCGCACCCGTGTCAATCCGCATGCGCTGCCGGGCATCACCCTACCACCCGCGCTTGAGATTAAAGCTGAGCTTGCCGAGGCGCTCACCGGTGCTGATTTTGTTTTGATTGCAACTTCAACGGCTGGCTTATCGGCCACCGCCCATGCTGTACACGCCTTGCAACCGCGACTGCCCATTATCTGGGCATGCAAAGGATTCGAAAAACAAAGCGGAAAATTGCCGCATGAAATTATTGGCGCGCTGTTAACTGATGGCGCGAGCACCGCTGAAAAGCAGCGCGCAAGGTACGGTGTACTGTCCGGCCCCAGCTTTGCCATGGAAGTCGCCAAGGGCCTCCCTACCGCACTCACGCTGGCCTGCAATGATTTCACCTTCGCGCAAGAGTTGGCGGCCAAGCTCAGCGGGAATCCACTCAGGGTTTATTCAAATACTGACGTGATCGGCGTGGAATTAGGCGGCGCGTTAAAAAACGTGATGGCGATTGCGGCGGGCCTGAGTGACGGCATGCAGCTTGGCATGAACGCACGCGCGGCGCTGATCACACGCGGCTTGGCTGAAATGGTGCGACTCGGCGTCGCCATGGGTGGTATAGCGGAAACCTTTATGGGCTTAACAGGGCTCGGCGATCTGATTTTGACCGCGACCGGCAGCCTCTCACGCAATCGTAGCGTGGGGGTTGCACTTGCCGAGGGCAAAACATTGGAACAAATTTTGGCCGAGCTGGGCCAAGTTGCCGAGGGCGTGAACTCAGCTGCGACCGCGCTTGCGCTGGCCAAGCAATACCGCGTCGATATGCCGATCACCGAAGCCGTATGCGCGCTGCTGTTCGAAAACGCTGACCCGCGCCAGATTGTAAAGCTGCTTCTGTCCAGAGAAACGCGGGCTGAATAATCTTCGGTCATGAGTGAACGCACCCGCCGTAGCCGGATCAGATCACACATACGCATTAGTCATCTTTTAACACTCAACCTGTAAAGCATTTTAAGCCTCATGCTGCACATCGTCTGGCTCAAACGTGATCTTCGTTTAAATGACCACGCGCCGCTCGCTTTCGCCGCCTCACGCGGGCCACTGTTAATGCTTTATGTAGTGGAACCCGAGGTTTTTGAAGCGGCTGATTTCGCGCCACAACATTGGGGCTTTATTCGTGAATCGCTGCTTGAGTTGCGAAATAGTCTGCAGCCATATCGGTTACGCCTACTGGTTCGTCATGGCGAAATGACCGCCATCCTGACGACCCTCAAACACGAGCTTGGCAATTTCTCATTGGTCAGCCATCAGGAAACCGGCAACGATATTACCTGCCAGCGCGATCTTCGAGTCGGCGCGTGGTGTCGCGAACACAGCACCCCGTGGCGGGAATTTCGACAGCACGGTGTGATCCGGGGTCTGAGTGATCGCAATCGTTGGGCGGCGCGATGGGACGCGCAAATGAGCGAGCCGATCATCGACGAGACTCCGCTGGCGGCTGCGTGCATCGCGCTACCAACGCGGCACCTGGCCGGCATCGAAGACTTGGACCTCATCGCCTCTTTGATCAATTTCCGTGAGGCCGATAAAGCCGATAAAACCAACCGGCAACGCGGCGGACGCTCAAGCGGTATTGATTTATTGCGCTCCTTCCTGGATGGTCGCGGCCAGCATTATCGTTCCGCCATGTCGTCCCCGCTTAGCGCTGCCGACGAATGTTCGCGGCTTTCCGCTCACTTTGCCTACGGCACGGTCTCTATTCGCGAAGCGGCACACGCACTATGGGCGAAACGCACTGCAGTGCTGGCCATGCGGGCAGCAGAGCGCCCTGTAAACCTGCTGTCTGCGCTCAAATCATTCGAAGCGCGCCTGCATTGGCATTGCCACTTTATGCAAAAACTGGAGAGTGAACCCGCGATCGAGTTTTATAACGTGCATCGCGGATTTGACGGCGTCCGCAACGAAGGGGCGCTAACAGCCGATGAAACCGCAAAATTCAACGCCTGGAAAATGGGCGAAACCGGGTACCCGATGATCGATGCGTGTATGAAGATGCTGCACGCCACGGGCTGGATCAATTTTCGGATGCGCGCCATGCTGGTCAGTTTTGCGTCATATGAGTTATGGCTGCATTGGCGACACACGGGCGTCTATCTTGCCACCCAATTTCTGGATTATGAACCCGGTATTCATTATCCACAGCTGCAAATGCAGTCAGGCGTGACCGGCATTAACACCATTCGTATTTATAACCCGATCAAGCAGGCACGCGATCAAGACCCTGCCGGTATCTTTGTACGCCGCTGGCTGCCTGCGCTGGCGCGGGTGCCACTTGAATATATCTTTGAGCCCTGGACGATGCCAGCAACACTTCAAAACCATGCTGGCTGCATCATCGGCCAACACTATCCTGCACCGATTGTTGACCACGCGCTGTCAGCCAAATTCGCCCGCGACACCTTGTGGGCACTGCGCAAAGAGTCGAGCGTGCAGCAGGAGGCCCGAAAAGTTTATAAAAAACATGGCAGCCGCAATCCGGCGCGGGAGG
>JAYWCO010000012.1:0-4191 GCA_043780475.1 Burkholderiales bacterium
TTAAAGCCGTCAAAAAACAACTCGTGGATGGCCAATATAACGCCACTGCCCAGCTTTTTTCAAGCCTGAAACGAAGCGGGGTGGAGGAAGCGGAAAAAGCCCTTGCGCGATTGTTTGCGCCTCGGGCGACCGCAAGCAAAACAGGAAACGTATAAAAAGAAAAGGGCCCGGAAAAAGGGGGAACCGGGCCCTTGTAAAGCCTTAAAGTTTTAAGGCCCCGCTCAGGGAGGTGAAGCGGGGAGAAGCGTAAACTTCTCATTAAGTAAGATAATGACCCGCTGCAAAAGTTCAACCTCAACGGCATTTTTTAATCGATATTATTTTTATGATTCCTTACCTCCATGAATTTTGGTCAATTTCCTGAGCGCCGCATGCGGCGCCTGCGCCGCACCGCGTTTTTACGTGACCTGGTGCGTGAATCGCGATTATCACCATCCGATTTTATTTATCCGGTGTTCATTCTGGATGGTAGCCGCCAGCGCCAGGCGATCGCCTCCATGCCCGGCATTGAGCGAGTGTCCATAGAGTGGCTGATGCCGATTGCCGAAGAAGCGGTCAGGCTTGGCATTCCGGCATTGGCACTGTTTCCGGTGATTGAGTCGGCCCTAAAAACCCCCCGCGGCGAGGAAGCTTTCAATCCTGACGGCCTCATCCCGCGCACAGTGCGTGAGCTTAAAAAGCATTTTCCTGATTTAGGCGTTATGACGGATGTAGCGCTTGATCCTTTCACCACGCATGGCCAGGATGGTGTGATTGACGACAACGGCTATATCCTGAATGACGAAACGATTGTAGCCCTGAAAAAACAGGCTCTGACCCAGGCAGAAGCGGGCGTTGATATTATCGCGCCTAGCGACATGATGGACGGCCGCATTGGTGAAATTCGTCAAGCCTTGGATGCCAACAATTTCATCCACACTGCGATCATGGCGTATGCAGCCAAGTATGCGAGTGCGTTTTACGGCCCGTTTCGCGATGCGGTCGGCTCGGCTGCCAACCTGGGCAAAAGTGATAAAAAGAATTATCAAATGGATCCGGGCAACAGCGATGAAGCGCTGCGCGAAATCGCGCTTGATCTAGCCGAAGGCGCTGATATGGTGATGGTTAAACCCGGCATGCCGTATCTCGATATTGTGCAACGCTGCAAGCAAACGTTCGGCGCGCCCACGTTCGCCTACCAGGTTTCCGGCGAATACGCGATGCTCAAGGCCGCCGCCGCCAACGGCTGGCTGGACGGCGAGGCTTGCATGATGGAATCCTTGCTCGCCTTCAAGCGCGCCGGGGCTGACGGCGTTTTAACTTATTTCGCACTGGAAGCCGCCCGGGTTATGGCGCGCCGTGACTAGCGCGACCAAGAAACCCTAAATTTTCATGGGCTTCACTTGATCCAGCCCCGCATAAAATCCAGACTAAAATCCTTATTTTAGGGGTGTTTCCAGCCACTTATGCTCCAAAAGACCCGCCCCTATTAGGGTTTGCTTTCCTTCTGGAATCGGGCAATGGCTTCAGCCAACTGCACGCGCTCGTGATTGCGGCTGCCGCGAGGGTATAAAGCCAGCCGCTGCGCGTGACTTGCATGAAGCGTAATGACCAGCGGCGCGTTTTCGAATTCGAGGTGGTACTGGATGATGTTGGCCGCAGCATGACGCTGGTCATGCATAGACTTTGCGCTGCTCGCGCGTAGCTCAAACTCAACACCACGATTGAGCAGCATAAATTCAATCGTTTTTGCTTCAAGCCCCACTAACTCCAGCTCGATTTCACTAAATTCATTGGCCGTGCCGTTGAGTACCGCACCGGTTAACCACACATCAATAGTAGATGCGACGGTTTGGTGTTCTTGGTGATGTTGGGATGGCCCCTTAAGTTGCCTACCAAGTTGTCCTTCCATCTGCAACCACTGCATGGCACGCAAAGCAACGCGACGCAGTGCGTGTAGCGCCGCTGGCTGCGTGTCCGCCGCGAACAGCGCCAGATGTTCGCGCAACGCGACTTCAATCTCGTGGTTGTCGGGTAACGCATTTTTATCATCACAATTGAGCTGACGCGCTGCCTTGAGTTTGGCAGCGCGGTAATCCGTCAGCCCTTCCGCGATCAGCCGGGCCGCGAGGTGTGCGATGCGGATGCGAAGCTGATTGATCGCGCGATCATGGCGTTCGGGATGAGGATGTTGCGCATATCGGGTCATAACCGGGTTGATTGCAAAAATTAGCTGCTAAAAAATTTGGTTTTTAACTTCTTCGCTCGGCTTATTGGCTTCGCGCAGCGCCGATGGGCCGTCGGTTACGTTGCCGGTATTCTCGGCGTAAACAAATTCTGATAGCGGCTTGCCATCTTTACCCACATCCCCGAGCGCTATTGAAACCACGCCTGGCGGGGGCTCAAACGGCTTCTCTTTGACATCTTTCAGGGCGCGCTGCATATAGTGCATCCAAATCGGCAGTGAGGCACCTCCGCCCGTTTCCGAGTCGCCTAGCGAGGTGGGATTATCAAATCCGATCCAGCTAATGGCGACGAGGTCAGGGTTATAGCCTGCAAACCAAGCGTCGATGCTGTCGTTGGTGGTGCCAGTTTTACCCGCCAGATCATGACGTCCCAGCGACATTGCTTTGGCGCCCGTGCCGTAACGCACCACATCGCGTAGCAAGCTGGACATGATAAAAGCGTTACGCGGATCAATCACCCGTTCAGCATTTTTGCTGCCGGTCGCATCCGTTGCGCGTTCCGGATCGGCCTGAAATAAAACGCCGCCTTTGTCATCGGTAATCCTGGAGATGAAATACGGTTTGATACGGTAGCCGCCGTTGGCGAATACTGCATAAGCCCCCGCCATTTGCAGCGGCGTGGTCGAGCCCGCACCCAATGCCATCGTGAGGTAGGCAGGATGTTGTTTCGGGTCAAAGCCGAAGCGCGAAATGTAATCTTGTGCGTATTGCGGGCCAATTGATTGCAGCACCCGAATCGACACCATGTTTTTGGACCTTGCCAATGCCGTCCTCAGCCGCATCGGACCTTCATATTTATTATCGTAATTCTTGGGCTCCCACACCTGGCCGCCGTTACGACCGGGATCAAATACGACTGGCGCATCGTTCACCACCGTCGCCGGCGTAAAGCCTTTTTCTAGCGCCGCCGAATACACAAACGGTTTAAAACTCGACCCCGGCTGGCGTTGCGCCTGGGTGACATGGTTAAACTTGTTTGCATTGAAATCAAAACCGCCGGCGAGCGCACGAATGGCACCGTCAGCAGGGTCAAGCGACACTAACGCGGCTTCCACTTTGGGGACTTGCAACAAAACAGGTGCCGCTTTGTCATCAAGGCCAATGCGCACCAGCGAGCCGCGCACCGGTTTGAGGGCAGAAGTTTTGTCGTTCAAGGCTTTCGCCACAAATTTAAGTGCGTCGCCCGTTAAAGTCAAGGTGTCGCCACGCTTCGTAATCACCACTACCTGTTTAGGATCTGCCGACAGTACGACCGCGGGAACCAGATCGCCCACCACTTGTTTTTCAGCCAGCGCCTCCTCAATGGCGTCGTCTGCTTCTTCCTGATTGGCGGACAGCACCACCAACCCTTCCGGGCCACGATAACCATGACGACGGTCATAATCAAGAATGCCTTTTCGCAAACCTGCCACCGCTGCTTCTTGATCAGCCCGTCGTACTGTTGTGTAAATTCTGATGCCGCTGATATAAGCTTTCTCACCGTATTGTTCGTACACTTCCTGCCGCGCCATTTCCGCAAGGTAATCAGCTTCAACCACATACATGGTTCGATCACGATTGAATTTTAAGGGCTGTTCAAGCGCAGCCTTGTAGCTGGTCGCGTTAAGGTAATTTAACTCGTTCATCCGCCGCAAAACATAGTGTTGACGTTCAGTAATGCGCTTTAGATTGTCAAATGGGTTGTAACGCGAAGGGGCTTTCGGAATACCCGCCAGCAGTGCCGCTTCAGCAGGCGTTAATTGATTTAAATCTTTGCCAAAATACACCCTGCTGGCGGCCGCAAAACCATAAGCTCGATTGCCTAAAAAAATATGGTTTAAATAAATTTCAAGGATTTGATCTTTAGACAGGTTATGCTCTATTTTGAAAGCTAGTAGCCACTCCGAAACTTTTCGGGTTAGCGTTTGCTCATTGGAAAGAAAGAAATTTCTCGCCACTTGTTGGGTGATGGTGCTGGCACCACCTT
>JAYWCO010000013.1:0-8644 GCA_043780475.1 Burkholderiales bacterium
TTTTAAACAAAAATATGTTGAAAACAAGGTTTAATCAAGGTTTATAACGATGCTATTGAGCTACGCTTTTACAAACTTTCAATCTTTCCGCGAGCGCACTGAGGTGTCATTTCGGCTTGACAACAAGGCCCCACAAACCGCCTGGTCGTCTAATATTAAATCTGTTGGCCGGGTCGCGAAGGTCATGTCAGTCATTGGCCCCAACGCGAGTGGTAAGACGGCTCTTGTAAAGCCTGTCGCATTTCTTGCCTGGTTCATTGCGGGTTCTTTTCTCTCGTCACCGGGCAGTCCCATACCGATCCGCCCGCATTTCTTGCCGCCGAAAAAACCGACTGAATTCGAGGTTGATATTGAATCAGAAGGCAAGTTATGGCGTTATGTTTTGCGTGTCACGCCGGACAAAGTACTTCACGAGGCGCTCTATGTTAAACACGAGCGGTTTAAGTATGTATTTGTACGCGACTGGGACGAGAAATCCCATTCATACATAATCAAACAGCAGGATTTTGGATTTGCCGCTGCCGAGGCACGTAAGGTGCGGCCCAACGCGTCGCTAATATCAACAGCAGCTCAATACGGCGTTCCGCGCGCCATTGAGCTGACAAAGATTCGGATCAGCACCAACGTCAACGCTTGGGGTCGTCAGTCTATTTCGGAGAGACGCATCAACGAAGCCATCGACTATTTCGGCGATAATGATCACCATCGTATTGATATGAGTCGATTGCTATCGTCATGGGATCTGGGCCTCAGTGGCGTCGAGTTGAAGGAAGTAATTCAGGACAATCCGCAAGGCGCGCATCTTAAGCAATGGCATCCATTCGGTATTCATTTAGTGCGTGGCAAACGCCATGAATTGGACTTCATCCATGAATCAAGCGGTACCCGCGGCGCATTTGCGCTGCTGGCCTTGCTGCTGCCTGCTCTGGAAGAAGGTGGAATTGCGGTTATTGACGAGTTTGAAAATGATTTACATCCGCATATGCTCTCGCCTATTTTGGATCTGTTCGCGAACCCAAAAACAAACAAGAAAAACGCCCAACTCTTGTTTACCTGTCATGCGCTTGAGGTGTTAAACACCCTGCCAAAGGCGCATGTATATTTGGTCGAAAAAAACGCCGACTGCGAAAGCAATGCATGGCGATTGGACACATTGGAAGGCATCCGCAACGATGACAACTTCTACGCCAAATACATGGCCGGCGCATACGGCGCTATTCCAAATATATGAAGCGAAAGGTGCGCATGCGCAGTGTAAAACGGCATGCCATCCGGACAACCGTTTTACTCGTTGGCGAGGGGGATGCAGAAGTGGAGTTTCTGAAGCACCTGAAGTCTCTATACGTCCCACGCGGAATGCCCGTGCATGTCAAAATTTTCAACGCTTATGGCAAGGGGGCAGCCAATGTTGTAAGCGTTGCCATCAGGCAGTCGTCAAACGCGAGCTAGGACCGGAAAGGTGCCCTCTTGGATACTGATACCGATTGGACGGAGGCCGTGAAGACACGCGCAGAAAACGCTGGCATCACGGTGTTCGCCTCATCTCCCTGTCTTGAAGCCATGTTGCTCAAGATTAAGAAAATTGCCCCGCGTGGGTATACATCTGCCGCCCTAAAAAAGCGTCTTCTGCAATCGCGGGGATATTCAGCAGATGACCCCGATTTATACGACCGTCGCTTTGACCAAGCCACGATTGAAAGTGCAAGAGCGCGTATTGCCGAACTGGATGGCCTTATAAAATTGATTGTTCCGTAGCGGATCCGGCAGTCTGTGTTTTACGTACATCGGGATTTATGGCTTTCGGACGAGGCCAACAAACCCTAGCGCTGGCGGGCCTCGTGGCGCATTTTTGCCCCGAAAAGCCCGTGGATAAACAACCTTGGCGTGGTAATGTTGTGCTCTTCACTTTTACATAAAAGAAAGAACACGCCATGACCAAAGCCTTTGTATCGCTGATTGCAAGCATCACCTTCGCGCTGGCTGGCTGCGCTTCTGATTCAACTGCGCTTTCAAACTCTGCTGCGCCAGTGAATACACAAACGCAAACCTGCGTGGCCGCAAGCGAGCAGGATATTGCGGCGCTGTTCGACCGCTGGAATCAATCGCTGCAAACCGGCGATCCTCATCAGGTAGTGGCCAATTACGCCGAAAAATCCGTACTGCTGGCGACGGTCTCCAACATGCCCCGCTTAACACCTGCCGAGAAAGAAGATTACTTCCACCATTTTCTGGAAAACAAACCCGCCGGCAAAATTGATTCCCGCACCATCGAGATCGGCTGCAACACCGCCTTTGATGCAGGGCTCTACACATTTACGTTTGCAAAGACCGGTGCGACTGTGAAAGCGCGTTATACGTACACCTACAAATGGCAGAACGGCCAATGGCTGATTAGCAGCCATCATTCGTCGGCAATGCCGGAGAAGTTGTAGCGTAAAAACGGCAATGCAGATTCATAGCCCGGCGGATGTTAACCCTCAGTCCAACAAGCCCACCACCTCGCCTAACCCGGCCACAACATAATCAGGGGTCGCGCCTAACCGCTCCAGGGGCGCTGCGCTGCGGTTAATCCAGAATACGGTAAACCCAAACGCTTTTGCTCCGGCTGCATCCCAGCCATTTGAGGATACGAAGCCGATTTCATTTTTAGCGATGCCCAATCGATCGACCGCCAGCTGATAGGCGCGCGGATCGGGCTTGAATACGCCGACGTCTTCGACACTCAGCACCTCATCAAGCAGCGCATCAAAACCGGTGTGCTTGACCAACGCATTCAGCATATCGGGTGCGCCATTAGAGAGAATAGCGAGCCGGGCTTTTTGGCGAAGCGCTACCAGCGCACTGCGCGCATCTGTAAACGGTTGCAGGGTGCGATAGGCCGCGTTCAATTCATCAAGTGCTGCATCGGTATACTGCAGCCCGAGTGATTCACACGCCACCCGCAACGCATCCTGCGTGACCACATTAAAATCAACATGGGACTGCGTCGTCATTGAATTACGCAGCCATGTGTACTCAAGCTGCTTGGTGCGCCAGCGCTGCGAAAGGGCCGCGCCCTGGGTGGGGAATAGTCGCTCGCAAGCAACGGCAATGGAGTGCACATCGAATAATGTGCCGTAGGCATCGAATACGATTGCGCGAATGGTGGGGAGCTGGACCATGTTTTTTCGGTTGAGTGTAAATGAAAACGATACGCGTCATTTGTACCGCTGGGTTAATTACATTGTCCACCTCATTGCCGGCGCGGCGCAATCACTGATGCAAATCAACATCACTGATGCATGCACTCACGTCATTTGCGCTAATCTATCGCGGTTGTTCATCATTTCCCTTCCAGCCAGGAGACCGCATGTGCGCTTTATCAAATTTACGTTTGGCCCTTTTCACGTTGGCACTTGCCGCATCGGTAGGTGTTTTTTCAGCGTTTGCTGACACCGCCCCGGATGCCAACAAAAGCGTTGATAAAGACTCCAAGGACACGGGTGATAGCAAAGATGCCGACAAAAAGAAATGGGACGTGAACCATCCGCCTGGCGAAGCGGCAACGGTGAAGCTAGATACTCGCACCGGCACCTGGATGACGGTGGATGTGAGCCCGGATGGCAAACAGATCGTGTTTGATTTGCTGGGGGATTTGTATTTATTGCCGATCGAAGGTGGTGAGGCGAAGGCGTTGACGCATTCGATCGCGTGGGAAATGCAAGCGCGGTTTTCACCCGACGGCAAACGGCTCACGTATATGTCGGACGCAGGTGGTGGCGACAATATCTGGGTGATGAATGTTGATGGCACGGATGCGCGCGAAGTATCAAAAGAAAAATTTCGCCTGCTGAATAACCCGATCTGGCATCCGAATGGCCAATATATTGCCGCACGCAAACACTACACCGGCACCCGCTCCTTGGGCTCGGGCGAGATCTGGCTTTATCACGCCGGTAGCGCATCTGAAGGGGTGCAATTAAATGAAAAACCGAACTGGCAAAAGGATTTGGGGGAGCCCGCTTTCTCGCCTGATGGTCGCTATGTTTATTATTCGCAGGACACCACGCCCGGCACCAGCTTTGAATACAACAAGGATTCCAACGGCCAGATTTATCAGATTTTCCGGCGTGATTTGCAGGATGGCAAAACCAAAGCGTTCGTAAGCGGCGCGGGCGGCTCGATTCGCCCGACGCCGTCGCCAGATGGGAAATATTTGGCGTTTGTGCGTCGGGTGCGTAACCAGAGCACGCTGTTTTTGAAAGATTTGAAAACCGGCGAAGAGACGCGCGCGTGGGATGGACTGGATCGCGATATGCAGGAAACCTGGGCGGTACATGGGGTGTATCCGGCGTTTAGCTGGATGCCGGACAGCAAGCAAATCGTGGTGTGGGCGCAAGGCAAAATTTGGCGGGTTGATCCCTTCACAAAGACGGCAAAAGAGATTCCGTTTCATGTGCAAGACACGCGCGAGGTTCGCCAAGCCGTGCGCTTTGAAACGATAGTTGCGCCGGATCAATTTGATGTTCACCAACTGCGCTTCGTGAATGTTTCGCCGCAGGGCGACAAGGTGATTTATTCTGCGCTGGGCCATTTGTATATGCGCACCTTACCCGAGGGCAAGCCGCAACGCGTGACGAAACTGAATGATCGCTTTGAGATATTCCCTGCGTTTTCGCGTGATGGCAAAAACATTGTCTTCACGACCTGGGATGATATGAAACTGGGTACCGTGCGCGTCCTAGATGTTGCCAGCGGAAAGGAAACTGTGCTGACCCGCGAACCCGGCAAATATCTCACGCCGACCTTCTCGCCCGATGGCAAACAAGTGGTGTTTGTGAAATCGCGCGGGGGCTTTTTAACCACCCCATGGTACGGCATTGAGACGGGCATATTTGCGGTGGCAGTTGATGGCAAAACCGCGCCGCGCTTAATCACCGAAGAGGGCAGCGCGCCGCAGTTTGGCCGCAACAGTGATTATGTCTATGTCTGCCGCACGATCTACAGCAAAGAAGTGGATTGGGAAACTCAGCTAGTACGTTTGAAGCTGGATAATTCGCTTGAAAAATCCGAAGAGCAAATTATTGTAAAGGGTGATTTGGCGAGCGATTTTGCGCTGTCCCCGGATGGCGCATGGCTGGCATTTGGCGAACGCTTTCATACCTATCTGATGCCGCTGCCGCTTGCTGGCAAGACGATCACGATTGGTCAAAAAATGGAGGCGCTGCCGATCAAGCAGCTCGATGTGAATGCAGGCAAATATTTGCACTGGTCGGGCGATAGCAAAGCAGTACATTTTTCGCTGGGTAATGAATTGTTTACGCGTGAGATTAAAAACGCGTTTGCCTTCGTGCCAGGCGCGCCCAAGGAATTACCGAAAATGGCCGAGGACGGCGTGCAGATCGGCTTCAGCGAACCGGCCAACAAGCCAACCGCCACGACCGTCATCAATGGTGCACGCGTGATCACGATGAAAGGCGATGAGGTGATTGAAAACGCCCGCATTGTGATCAAGGGCAATCGCATTGTAGGCATCGGCAGCATGGGCAATGTGGCCGCACCCGCAGACGCTACGGTGATTGATGCGGCAGGCAAAACCATTATCCCCGGCCTCGTCGATGTGCACTGGCACGGCGGCATGGCTGAAGATGAAATCATCCCGCAGCAAAGCTGGGTGAACTACGCATCGCTGGCGTTTGGCGTGACCACGATTCATGATCCTTCCAACAACACCGCCGATATTTTTACGCAAAGCGAAATGCAGCGCGCAGGCGTCGTGGTGGGTCCCAGAATTTATTCCACTGGCACGATTCTCTATGGCGCAAAGGCCAATATCAGCGCCGTGGTGAATAGCCTGGATGATGCCTTGACGCACCTGAAACGCATGAAAGCGGCCGGCGCGATCTCGGTGAAAAGCTATAACCAGCCGCGCCGTGATCAACGTCAGCAGATTCTGGAAGCGGCTCGCCAAACCAGCATGATGGTGGTGCCGGAAGGGGGTTCACTGTTTGAACACAATATGAATATGATCATCGACGGCCACACCGGTATTGAGCACGCGATCCCCGTCATGAACGCCTACGATGATGTGAAGCAGCTCTGGTCGCAGACCAGGGTCGGCTACACCCCGACTTTGGTGGTGGGTTACGGCGGGCTGGATGGCGAACACTACTGGTATGCGCGCACCGATGTGTGGAAGCATCCGATCTTGTCGCGCTATGTGCCACGCACGGTGCTGGAGCCGCGCAGCGTGCGACGCATGACCGCGCCCGAAGAAGACTTCAACATCATTAAAGTGGCGCGCACCGCGACAGCACTGCAACGTGCCGGTGTGCCCGTCAATATCGGCGCACACGGCCAGCGCGAAGGCCTCGCGGCCCATTGGGAAATGTGGACCCTGGCACTCGGCGGCATGACCCCGCTGGAAGCGATCCGCGCGGCCACCCTTAACGGCGCGAAATACCTCGGCATGGATAAAGACATCGGCTCACTTGAAATCGGCAAACTCGCTGATCTTTCAATCATTGATGGCGATGTATTGGCCGACATCCGAAAATCCGACCGTCTCACCCACGTGATGATCAACGGCCGCCTCTATGAATCCGCCACCATGAACGAAGTCGGCGCCACGCCCAAAGCCCGCAAGCCATTTTTCTTTGAAGGTGTGAACGGCAGCGTGATGCCGGTGGAAACGATAGGGCATGGGGATGGGGATGGCCATTGAAAGGTGAGGCGGCGCTTCTTTCTTTCAGCTCATTGCATGCTTAGTCAGCCGAGACCTGTTATTGAAACTGAGGACGCCGCCAAACGTCATTGCCGTCCCAACCAATACCGAGGTCTTCTTCGCTGATGCGCAATCGCCAAGACTTGAATCTCGTTTTGACTAACCCTGAACAAGATACTGAATGGAAAGCGCTGCAAGTGCGCGATGCGGACCCCTGGCGGAACGCCGATGGGAAAAAGTAGAGGCAATTAATCTACTCTGCGCATCACGGCTTCAAACTCCGTGAGGTAATCTGCTCCCAAACCCGGCGCGCGACTCTCATAAAACGCAGTGCTATCGAGATGTTCCGATGCCGCGGCGGGGTGAAGCCAATAGGTCATTTCAATAATTTCTTTGCTGCCGTGCGAACCTCGTCGGCAGAAAGCATGTTCACGGCGCCGCGATCGATATCTTCAGCGCGTTGAACAGATTCTTTTATCCACAGTTGTGCAATTTCAGCTTCGCTCTGGGTTTCCAGACTCAATAAAAGCTGGTGGGCCAATTCCGCACGCTGTGTTTTGGGTAAATCCAAGGCAGCATCTTGAATCGTGTTGGTTGTCATCGTTGGTCTCCTTCAGTCAAATAAGTATACTTTAGGCATTCTCGGTAATGGATTGAGGGTTGGTCGATTTGTAATATGAAAAATGGTCCGTCATCCGTTTTGTCTTGCGATAAATATTTGATTCGGATCGGCCAAAAATAAACCCCACAAAAGAGGGGGGTTTCGAAGCATAAATGGCTGAAATCGCCCTTGGATATTAGGGTTTTGTTTTTTGATTTAGCGTGTTTCCAGTCCTGTAACAACTCGATTAGCCAATCCTGGCACTCGTCGCACGCCGCTATTTTTTTAAGCGCTAACCTCAACTAAAATATCGATTCCGTTTTTTAAAACTACAACCTGACCGCAGAGAACGTCATGTCAACAAGTGAAAGCAATAAAGCAGTCGCCAACCTGATGGCGTGGATTCGGCGCGGAGCCGATTGGGCTGCGCCATTTGATGCCACCATGGATGCGCACACCGCGTCAACCCTTGATGCCGCAGGACTTTCTCGCGACGACATGGCGGATATTTTGGGTGAAGCCGGTTCGGGGCTGTTGTTTGGCTGCGTGTTCGAAGATCTCGCGGCGCAGCACTTCGAGACCGCGCCACTCAATCTCGTTGATGATTACCTGAAGCGCCGTGGCTGGCGGGATTCAGTGCCTTGTCGGCGTTATATGGCAGCGCTGCGCGACGCGATCATGAGTGTGTACGAAGTGACCAATGTCTTGCCCGGCAAATGGGTTGAGGTACGTGATCTGGTGCGCGGTGGCGAGCCGGTGCGCGTGTTCGAGCATCTGGCCAGCCAGCAAATCGTGCGCTGGGACCGGATCGGCGCACGCGTGGTGAATTATCTCGGCGAGAAAGTATTTACCGGCGCGTTGCTGCCCTACACGGTCGAGCAATCCGAACCGTTACGGCAGCTGATCGACGCTGAAATTGCCGCTTCCCTCACGGCACGCAATCTTGAGCGTTCCAATCGGGATCAACCCGAAGTTGATGCCGCGATTGCCGACACGCTATTGATGTTGGCACCGGCATTCACCGCTTGCTGGCTTGCCAGACACCTCGGCGTTGATGATGCCGCAAACCGGAATTTGGTAAATTTCGATGGCGATCCGATTATGTTTACCGAGACCCGCTTCGCAGTGCGCAAAGAAGCCGCATCACAAATTGTCGCCCGCCTCGATGCGCTACCCCATTTACACCGGGTGGATGATTCCCCGCCTGCCTGGGACTGGCTCGGGAAAGTTGATGCGAATCGCGCAACCGGTGACAGCGGATTCATGCTGATGAGTCAGAGCATCGACACAGGCGAACAGGTGTTCGGGTCTTTGAATCTTGCGGGCGATGCATTAAATTT
>JAYWCO010000014.1:0-5848 GCA_043780475.1 Burkholderiales bacterium
CCTGAATTTCTGAATGCGCCTTGGGAAAAAATTCGCGATGAACTCTATGTTTATCCGTTCATAAGTTCTGCGCCTGTTGAGGATTCGATACGCCCGATAAAAACAACTAAGCGCAGATTGATGCCACCCAAGGCCATAAAGCCCATAAGGGCTGTGAAACCCCAATCCTCATGATCGCGCTTGATACCAATATTCTGGTTTATGCTACTCGCGCCGAATATCCTTTTCACGCCGAAGCGCACCGGGCTTTGACTGAACTTTCGGCAGGCGGCGCGCGCTGGACCATACCGTGGCCATGCGCACATGAATTTTTAGGGGTGGTCACTAATCAAAAATTTCACCGTCCCGCCACACCACACAGTGTGGCTATGCAGTTTCTAAAAAATTGCTCGACGCTCCCGTCATTTGGCTTTATCGGCGAGGGCCGCGGTTATCTTGATATTTTGGATAGACTGCTAACATCATCAAAAGCGAGTGGCGGCATGATTCATGATGCGAAAATAGCGGCGATCTGTATTCATCACGGAGTGTCAGAGCTATGGACGGCAGATCGTGATTTTTCGCGATTCCCTACTTTAAAAACACGTAATCCACTTGTGAAAAAGAAATGACGCTCGTTATTAACCGTATCCACAACTTCAGCGCGGGGCCCGCCGCGCTTCCTACGGAAGTCTTGCAGCAAGCGCAAGCTGAGCTATTGGATTACCAAGGTGCCGGTATGTCGGTGATGGAGATGAGCCATCGCGGCAGCGTGTTTATGGCGCTAGCGCATGAGGTTGAGCAGGATTTGCGCGAGCTGATGTCGATACCCGCAAATTACAAATTGCTGTTTTTACAAGGTGGTGGCAAAGCCGAATTTTCTTTTATTCCGCTAAATTTATTGCGTGGCAAAACGCGTGCGGATTATGTGAATACAGGCCTGTGGTCGACCGGTGCGATTAAGGAGGCGGGCAAATATTGCGAGGTCACCACGATCGCGTCATCCGAGGATAAAAAATTCACCTATGTGCCTGAGGTAAACAGCTGGAAACCCAATAAGGACGCGGCTTTTCGGCATATTTGCACGAATGAAACAGTGCACGGTGTCGAATATTTTTCAATGCCGGAAATAGATGATGATGTACCGCTGGTGGCCGATATGTCATCTCATATTTTATCGCGGCCCGTGGATGTTTCCAGGTTTGGCTGTATCTATGCGGGCGCGCAAAAAAACATCGGGCCGTCAGGATTAACCATTGTCATCGTGCGCGAAGATTTGCTTGGTCACGCGCACCCGCTAACACCATCCGTATTCGATTACACCCAGCAAGCGGCGCATGACTGGATGCTCAATACGCCACCGACTTTCGCCGTTTATCTGGCCGGGCTCACTTTCAAATGGTTGAAAGCGCAAGGCGGTTTAAATGCGATGGAAACCAAAAATATCGCTAAAGCGAATCTACTTTATGACTGCATTGATGGTTCCAATGGCTTTTATAAAAATGACGTGGCGGTAGCGAATCGTTCGCGCATGAATGTACCCTTTTTCCTGCGTGATGAATCGTTGAACGTGAAATTTCTGGAAGGCTCAGTTGCGGCCAATCTGGCGGGGCTGAAGGGCCACAAAGCCATTGGCGGCATGCGCGCATCGATTTACAACGCGATCCCTCTCGACGCAGTTGAAGCCTTGGTAAAATTCATGCAGAATTTTCAGAAGACTGCACACAAATAAATTTCTATTGCATATTTAGAGCACCTTTGAAATATTGTTCAGTTTCATTAAGGCTCCACCAAAGCACTCTACAAGATCGCAACTATGTCTGACATTGATTCTGCAAACATACCCAAATCAGCGCCAGGTGGCACGCAAAATCTGACTGCGTTGCGCATCGAAATCGACGCACTCGATGGCGATATTTTGAAATTGCTCAATGCCCGTGCATCACTGGCCCGAAAGGTAGGCTCGCTCAAAATCGGTCAGGCCTATCGCCCTGAACGTGAAGCCGAAGTGCTGCGTCGTATCAAAACAATCAATGAAGGCCCGTTGCCTGATGAGGTGGTGGCGCGATTATTTCGCGAAATCATGTCTGCTTGTTTGGCACTGGAACGGCCGGTAACGGTAGCCTATTTAGGACCGAAAGGTACCTTCAGTGAGTTGGCCGCGATTAAACATTTCGGCGAAGGGGCAGACGTGCAGCCCACTTCCAGCATCGACGAGGTGTATCGCTCAGTGGAATCGGGTGCGGCTGATTTTGGAGTGGTGCCGGTCGAAAATTCAACCGAAGGCGCGGTCGGTCGCTCGCTGGATCTGATGCCACAAACCCCGCTTAAAACCTGCGGTGAGGTAGTGGTGCGGATTCATCATCACCTGATGTCGCGCGCCAGGACTGAAATGGAAAATATCCAGCGGGTGTTTTCACACGGCCAGTCGTTGGCGCAGTGTCATGAATGGCTGAATATTCATTTGCCCCATGCCGAGCGTATTGCGGTTTCATCGAACGCGGAGGCCGCCCGCCGCGCTTCAGTAGAACCATTTTCAGCCGCCGTGGCTGGCGAGATGGCGGCAGGGCATTACGGCCTGGAAATTCTCGAATCGAATATCGAGGACGAGCCCAACAACACCACGCGATTTTTGGTGCTGGGCGCTTACGAGCCGAAGCCATCCGGGCATGATAAAACCTCGCTGGTGCTATCAGCCGCGAATCGGGCTGGCGCGGTTTATGAGATGCTCACGCCGTTTGCGCGGCGCGGGGTATCCATGAGTAAATTTGAATCGCGCCCATCGAAAGTCG
This sequence comes from Burkholderiales bacterium, assembly GCA_043780475.1. Taxonomy (GTDB): domain Bacteria; phylum Pseudomonadota; class Gammaproteobacteria; order Burkholderiales; family Usitatibacteraceae; genus UKL13-2. The sequence continues at coordinate 2,772 of JAYWCO010000014.1, forward strand.
CTATCTGGGATTACCTGTTTTTTGTGGATATTGAAGGCCATCAAACCGATGCCAACGTCGCTGAAGCGCTGGAAGAAGTCCGAAAAATTGCCGGTTATGTGAAGGTGCTGGGTTCGTATCCGACCGCGGTGCTGTAAAGATTTATTTACAAAAATACGTTTGAAAGTTATTCATGAGTTTCTCTTCTGTTACTGATTTAGCCCCGCAATATATCCGCGACATCGCCGCCTATCAGCCCGGCAAACCAGCGTCAGAACTGGCCCGTGAACTAGGCTTGAATGAGGCCGATATTATCAAGCTGGCGTCAAACGAAAACCCGCTGGGCGTGAGCCCCAAAGCGCTTGCCGCGATGACGGCAGCGCTGTCGCAGCAGGCGCTCTATCCCGATGGCAACGGCTTCGCATTAAAGGACGTCATAGCCCAAAAATTCAATGTGAGCCATGACAATATTGTGCTGGGCAATGGCTCCAATGATATTCTGGAATTTGCGGCGCGCACGTTTTTAACGCCGGCGGATTCCGCTGTCTATTCACAGCACGCATTTGCGGTTTATCCGCTGGCCGTGAAGAGCGTGGGCGCAAGCGGCATCGAGGTGCCAGCGCGTGAATTTGGCCATGATCTGGTGGCGATGCTGGCCGCGGTTGAGCCTAACACCAAGCTCATGTTTATCGCCAATCCTAACAACCCCACGGGTACTTTTATCGATGCTACTGTTCTGTATGCAGCGCTGGAGAAAGTGCCGCCACAGGTGCTGGTGGTGATGGATGAGGCGTATACCGAATACCTGCCCGCACATTTGCGCGTCGATACGTCAAGCTGGCTTAAACGGTTTCCCAATCTGGTGATTTCGCGCACATTCTCCAAAGCCTATGGCCTAGCCGGGCTGCGCGTTGGTTACGGCCTGGCGCACCCGGATGTGGTGGGGCTTATGAACCGCGTGCGTCAGCCGTTTAATGTTAATTCGCTGGCGCAAACGGCCGCGGCTGCGGCGTTGCTCGATGATGATTTTCTGGCGCGTTCGTTTGCCGCCAACGAGGCGGGCATGGCGCAAATGCTGGCAGGTTTCGCCGCGCTCAAGCTGGCGCATATTCCTTCGCGGGGTAATTTTGTCTGCGTCAAAATCGGTGCGCGAGGCGGCGGAGCAGGGCTGGTATTTCAGACCTTGTTGAGGGCTGGAATAATTGTGCGGCCTATCGCGAGCTATGGCATGCCCGAATACCTGCGGATTTCAATCGGCACCTGGGATGAGAACGTTAAATTTTTAGCAGCGCTGCAAGTAGCGCTTAATTCCTGAAGCCGTCATATAGAAATGCAAACTCTAGCATCTATGGTTTTCAGCAGCTATTTTTGCTCCATCTGCCGCGCCAGTGCTAGAGGTTAGATGTTGAAAATTGAAAAAATCGCGATAGTCGGCGTCGGCCTGATTGGCGGCTCGGTTGCGCTGAGGCTTAAGCAGTCAGGCATGGTGGGTGAAGTGATTGGCGTAGGGCGCAGCCGCGCTTCATTGGCGGAGGCAATAGGTCTAGGCGTAATTGATCGCGTACTGGATTTGGCAGAAGCTGTAGCGCTTGCCGATTGTGTATTGATCGCCACACCCGTACGCCAGATGCCTGAAATTTTTTCTGCCATGGCACCATATCTTCGCGAACATGCATGGGTGATGGATGCGGGCAGTACCAAGCAGGATGTGGTGGCGGCAGCACGTTTGTACCTGGGCGCAAGCATCACACAGTTCGTGCCAGCGCATCCGATTGCCGGGCGTGAAATGTCCGGTGTTGCGGCGGCGGACGCGAGGCTTTTTGAAAGCAAAAAAGTTGTGCTCACACCATTGCCAGATAATTCCCCGGCCGTGCTTGCAAACGCTGAAGCGCTGTGGCGCATGTGTGGTGCGCAGGTGCTGACCATGTCGGCTGAATCACACGATGCTATTTTTGCAGCCGTGAGCCATTTGCCACATATGCTGGCGTTTGCATTGGTGGATGAATTCGCCGCCCGGCCGAATGCCAAAACATTGTTCTCATTTGCGGCTTCGGGTTTCAGGGATTTCACGCGCATTGCCGGGTCGAGCCCGGAAATGTGGCGCGATATTGCGCTGAACAACCGTGCAGCACTGCTGCAGGAAATGGATGCCTATCTTGCTAAAGCCGCGCAATTACGTGCGCTGATTGCGCATGCAGATGCGACACAACTGGAAGCCTTGATGAAACGCTCACATGACGCCAAAGCGCAATGGCTGGCCGGAGACCTGGATCAGTTTCGCGATGAGTCTGTTTAACCCGATGAGCGCGCCGGAGCATATCACGATCGGTCCCTTCAGCCATGCAGAAGGCACGGTCACTCTGCCTGGATCGAAAAGTATTTCGAATCGTACGCTCCTGTTAGCGGCCCTGTCTGATGGCGAAACGCTGGTGCGGGATTTGCTGAAATCAGATGATACCGAGGTAATGCTGGCGGCACTGAGCAAGCTGGGTGTGAGTATTCAATTAATCGACAACCATACCTATCGCGTGATCGGTTGCGGCGGATGTTTCCCCATAACCGAAGCAGAGTTATCTTTAGGCAATGCGGGCACGGCGTTTCGGCCCTTGACGGCTGCGCTGGCGTTGCAGATCAGGCCAGCAGGCAGCCGCTATTTATTGAGCGGTGTATCGAGAATGCACGAGCGACCGATTGGTGATTTGGTCGCGTCGTTAAACGAGGTGGGCGCACAAATCCGCTATTTGAATAATGCGGGTTTTCCGCCGCTGGAAATTCTGCCGTATGTGAACAGAGATGTTTCCAGAGTCAAAGTACGCGGCGATGTATCGAGCCAATTTTTGACCGCGTTGTTGATGTCGCTACCGTTGCTCAAAAAGGAAATAATTATTGAAGTGGTTGGCGAGCTGATTTCGAAACCTTATATTGAGATAACACTCAACCTGATGGCGCGTTTCGGGGTGAAGATTGAGCGTCGCGAATGGCGAGAATTTATCATTCCGGCCAGATTGCAATATGTGGCACCCGGCATGATTCAGGTTGAAGGCGACGCTTCCAGCGCCTCGTATTTTTTGGCTGCTGGAGCGATAGGTATAAGCTCG
>JAYWCO010000015.1:0-1688 GCA_043780475.1 Burkholderiales bacterium
GGACTTGTCCGTTCGGGGTGACGTGATTAATCAATTGCGGCAATATTTTCGCGAGCCCGCCCGATATCTCAGCTGGCGAGATGCCGAACTGGCTGGCCATCGCGCTGAGTTTGTCGCTGCCTAATACCTGGCTAAGCTGCTCGCCGTTGACGGGCAGATTTTCACCGGTGGCCACCCATGAATCGGCAAGATGGCCTAAGCCGTTGCGCTGAAACGCATCCAGGATGCCGCTCAAGCCGCCCATGCTGGCTTTCGCGCTATTGCCGCCGACACTGTCGGTTCCAGTGCTTTGTGCGCTGGCTTGATGTGACAGCATTTGCATCGCGATCTGGACGAGTGGATTGTTGCTGGGCTGCGCGGTATTCACGCCGCCGCTGCTGCCAAGCAGGCTGCCTGCCAGGTTGCCCAACATGCCATCAAATAATCCCATTATATTTTCCCCTGATTGATGTGTGGTGCAGATTTAATGTTGTGTCTGTTTGCAGGTGCGTCGGCGTGCGTCTGCGTACATCTGCGTGCACTTAAAGCGCTTATTAACTTTACGCAAATCTACCGACTTTACTTTAAGCTAAACCTGAAACCCAGATGGTGAATTTCCTGCTGCATCTCGCGCATTGCCAACGGTACGGCAGCAGGGTCGCCACGAATGGAAAGCTCAATAATGCGATTGCTGGCCTGATCGTTTTCTGCGTCTGCTGCGCTCGCCATAAATTGCGGCAGACTGGATAGTTTGATGGTGGGGTAGTGAGCAACAATGCGCTCCATGGCATCAATTAAATGACTCTCGCCTGCGCGCTCGATGATAATAATTTCTTCGGCAAACGGAGTTTGATTAAACAGCTCCGGGTATTTTGTATCGAGCGCCCAAGCCATCATCGGCCACGCCATTTCCGGAAAGCCCGGCAAAAAATGATGATCACCGCATGAGAATGCCGCGATGCTGTTAAAGGGGTTAGGAATAATGGTTGAGCCGAGCGGAAATTCTGCCATTTTCAACCGGTTGGGCGTCAGCTCAAAATCGGCTTTGGTGGCCATCGCGGCGACTGCATCGGGATGCTGATGGAGCGCTACGCCTAGCGCTGCCGCCGCGCATTGGCGGGTGTAATCATCCGGGGTCGCGCCAATGCCGCCAAAGCTGAACACAATATGATCGGTCGAAAACGATTGTTCAAGCGCCGCAATAATGCGCGCGGGCTCATCCCCTAAATAATGCGCATAGCTCAGCGAGAGGCCGCGTGCGCTCAGGGTTTCAATGGTTTTGGCAAGGTGCTTATCCGGGCGCTTGCCGGACATAATTTCATCGCCAATAATAAATATGCCGAACGTTTTTATGTTGTTTTTTTCCACATCATGTTCCTGCAAATGAAAGCCTAGAAGGCTAAACCGGTTTCAAAAAAATATCGTAGGCGTAGCGCAGTATCAGCGCGATCATGATGATTAAAAAAAACACACGCAAAAATCCGCTGCCCTTTTTAATCGCCAGCCGCGCACCGACAAGCGCGCCGGCAACATTAAAAATCGCCATCGGGATGGCCAATTTATAAAGTATGTTGCCGCTCCAGGCAAACCATGCGGTCGCGGCTAAATTGGTTGTGATGTTAATGACCTTGGCCGATGCTGATGCCGTCAGAAAATTAAATCCCAGCAGGCCGACAAACGCAAATATTAGAAAGCTGCCGGTGCCGGGG
>JAYWCO010000016.1:0-7674 GCA_043780475.1 Burkholderiales bacterium
GGTCAGGTCGCCTTCGGCAACCTGACCGCGCGGCTCATTTCTATGACAAGTTTTTATTGCATGTAGTAGCCCAGTAAATTGAGGCGAGACAGGTAATGCGTTGGTATCGCGGCAGGATCAATCGGCAGGATAATGATTTGATAGCCCTCAGGCACCGCGTAGCCTCCGGTCATTGGCGTGCGCTGCGTTTCGCGGCCAACGGTTTGACGGACGGGGGTGAAGCGGTTGAGTGCGGAGACAGGATTGCCGCTGGGATCAGCGATATAAGCGCTCAGCGTGATGTTGGGGCTTGCAGGCGAAGCGGTGAGTGCGGTGATGCCGACTTCGATGTCGGTGAGGATGAGCGTCATGCCTTTGGGGACTACAAAACTATTTATGCTATTCCCGCTTAAAACACCAAACTGGTAGTTAGACCATGATTGATCAAGGGTTGCACCATTCCAATTGCCGAAGTAATTGACTTTTACCATTTGTTTGGGCGAGACGCCCAAGTGGGTTGTCTGCGCCATCACGGCGACAGGCGCGGCAAAGATGAGGGCGATGCTAAGTAAAATGGCGGTGAGAAAGCGATTGCGCATACGATGTTCCTTTGGTTGGGTCATTAAAATGTTGAAGCCAGCATGAGTCGGCCCTCGCACCAGGCAGGTTCAAATTTCTTTATAAAGTATTAAAGTAGCGGCGCGGGACTTGATGCGGGACTCAACAAGGGACTCGATCCAGGACTCATGGCTGCATTAGCTGACAGAACAGTAAATTAGCCAATTTAGCTTATTGGTTTTGCTTATCCGTAAAGAGTAAGCTAACTTTTATATCATCTTGTGTTGCCGCCGATTGATGATGTTGTTAAATTCTTTGAATGGGAATAAATCATGTCACGACGTTCTTCACCAAAATTTTGCGCGCTTATTTTTATCATGGCTGCACTTGTTTCAGCGGGGCCGGTATACGCCGACAAGCCTGAGTGGGCGGGCGATAAAAAAGACAAGTCCGAAAAGAAGGAAAAACATGACAAACACGATGACCGCGATGGTGATCGCGACGGGGATCGCGATGGCCGTGAGCATCGAGGTGAAGGCGGCGACCGAGCGCGGCGTTATTTCACCGACAATCAACGCATCATTGTTCATGAATATTATGACGAGCAGTTTCGTGGCGGGCGCTGCCCGCCTGGCCTTGCCAAGAAGCACAATGGCTGCCTGCCACCCGGCCAAGCGAAGAAGTGGTATGTGGGCCGCCCCATTCCGCGCGACGTGGTGTACTACGAAGTGCCGCCAACCGTTGTCGTCCGGCTAGGTCAACCGCCCAGTGGGCAACGCTATGTACGCGTGGCATCTGATATTTTATTGATCACGGTCGGCACCGGCATGGTGCTGGATGCGCTGCAGGATTTGCAGCGATAGGTGCTGCTGAAACACACGATCTTGCTATCCAGCTGCAAACGGGAGCATCTAAAAATCTCAAAAATTCATCATTCTGGTTAATGGAGATGCCAAGCCAGCGCTCGAAATTGATGTAAATTTCATATGTCAATAATCGACATTGCCAACTTATAAAGCCGTTCGTAAATCCCACAGCTCCGGGAATAATCGCACATTCACCATGTCGCGCAAATAGCCGACGCCGGCTGTGCCACCGGTACCGCGTTTGAAGCCGATGACGCGCTCCACGGTGGTGACATGGCGGAAACGCCATTGGCGGAAATAGTCTTCGAGGTCGACTAATTTTTCGGCGAGTTCGTATAAATCCCAGTGATCTTTCGGGGTGCTGTAAACCCCGGCCCAGGCAGTTGTGACGCTGTCATTAGCGACATAGGCTAGCGACCAGTCACGCTCAACGGCTGCGGCATCGAGATGAAAGCCACGTCTCGCCAGCAGGCGATTGGCTTCGTCATAAATAGAGGGCGAATCGAGCAATAATTTCAGCGGCGCGTGCAGCTCAGGGCGATGCTCAAACGGTTTGAGCATGGCGGCATTTTTATTGCCGAACACAAATTCAAGTGATCGATTCTGGTGTGACTGAAAGCCGGATGACTTTGCCAGGCTTTCGCGAAATGATGAGTATTCGGTCGGGGTTAGCGTAGCTAAAATATCCCACGCCTGAATCAAATTATTCATGATGCGCGAGACCCGCGACAGCATCTTGAACGCGGGCTGTAATTCGTCGGCAATAATCTGGTTACGGGCAGCGATCAACTCGTGCAGCGCGAGCTTCATCCAGAGCTCGGTGGTTTGATGCTGGATGATAAACAGCAGCTCGTTATGCTGACCTGACAGCGGCTGTTGCGCGCCCAGCAAAAGATCCAGCTTCAGATAATCACCATACGACATCGACTCGCGAAAATCCGCGTACGCGCCTTCAGGTAGGTGCGGTAGATCAGGTAGATCAGGTAGATCCGGTGAATGCGGGCAGTCTGCCATTGCTAGTACATCGGTAGCATCGCCTTCAACACGGAGCCGGTCTGCGCTTCAGTGATGAAGAGAGTGCGTGGATCGCTGGGGTCAAATGCGATGTTGGTAGTCCAATCGCCGCGCGAGGAATCGATGCGGTATTTGGGCTCGCCGCGCTTATCAAATTGCCAAATAGCGCCCAGCCCCAGATGGGCGATGAAGAAATTATTGTCGCTATCGATCACCATGCCGTCTGGCCCGTAGCCGCCCGTCATCTGAATAAATTTGCCTACTTGCGTAACCCCGTTATCGACCAATGTTGCCCGCCAAATGGCATTGTCCAGCGTTGCCGCCACATACAAGATAGTTTCATCATGGTTGAGCGCCAAGCCGTTGGGGCTGGGCACATTATCCAGCAGACGTTGCAGGCTGCCATTGCTTTGTAATCGATACACGGCACCCGTCGCATCGTGCAGCCCGGCTTGGCCGGGATCAGTGAAATAACAATCGCCGTTACGCGCAAAAATCAGCTCGTTCACGCCTTTAAATCGCTGCGATAAATAATGGGTCAGGAACGGCTTGATGCGGCGTTCGTCAATCTCCAGCGCCAGCAAACCATGGCGGGCATCGGCAATAATCAAACGGCCATCAGGATGGAATTGCAAGCCGCTGGGCCAGCCATCATATTTGACGATCAAATCCCATTCGCCCGTCGGGGTGATGCGAAAAATCCGCCCAAACGGAATATCCACCAGCCATAAATTGCCGGTTGCATCAAAGCACGGCGCATCCAAAAAACTATGAATATCGCGGCCATTCAGATGGGCATCAACCCAAGCGTTACCAACGCTCGTTTCATGCAGGTAGTTGGGCAGTTCAAAGGCGGTATCGGTGGTGAGGGAAAGCGGGGCTGAAAACATGAAGGCCGTCTGGAAAATAAAGTTATGACCAGATTGTAGCCGCTAATTGCCAATGGCCGGCGTAGCTGAGCTGAACTATGGCTAAAACGGCACGCTCACAATCCAGCCCTCCAGCGCATCCATATCAGGCGGCAAGCCAAAGCCCGCATCCCGCTGCTGCCAAGCCCATGCGGCCTGTAGCGCACACAGCACCGCGTCCAGCGTGTCGCCGCTGGCATCAGACTGCATCTCGCGCAGCAATGTTTTCGGCGCGGCGACAGCAATGGCTAATGGGTGGTCACCGCGCACCAGCGCCGTAATCATTTCACGCCGCGCCTTGGCGAGCGCGGGCGTTTGCTTCGCGCGTTGATCATTTTTATACGATGCGCGAGTAATGGCACGCGCTAAATATCCCGGATAAGCCTCCAGCGCCATGCGATTTTTATCGCCGTCATGTTGGCCGGGAATATGTACGCCCGCTGCCAACAAGCGCGGTGCGCCTTCCTGCAACATATACGCCACCGGTGGGTTCACCCATTTCATGGATGAGCTGGAACCGGCCAAACGGTCAATCGTGCGATGCGCTAATTTAGAACCGGCCGGCCTCGCATCGCAATAGGCACGGCAGCGCAGGGTTAATTCTTCGCGGCTGATGGTCGTAAGTTTCCTCGTCATGGATGCCCATGTACTGCGCGAATTTAACCAACCGATCTCGGCAGAAAATGGGCGCGGCAAGCCGAACGGAAAATCAAATGCGGCCACCCACGGCCCCGGTTCACGCAAGCGGGTTTCAAACGCCGCAAACGAAGGCGCGCGCTGTACCGCCGTGAGTTGCAGCATCTGTCCGACTAAATAGCCGCGAGCGAGGGTGATGGACTTTTGTGCAGTGGGGCGGCTGGTGAAATCGACACCCCAAATTTCAGGATAGGTTTCGGGATTGCTTTCGGGATTGTTTTTTAAGGACGGCATAAGCATTAGTATGTTGGAAACGCATGACAAAAAACAACCTGAGCCCACTTCAATATGCATTCACCCACTCCCTGGCAATTCTGGATTGATCGCGGTGGCACCTTTACCGATATTGTCGCGCGCTGTCCTGATGGCACGCTGCGCACTCATAAATTATTGAGCGATAACCCTGAGCAATATACGGATGCCGCCATTGCGGGCATCCGCTATTTACTGGGTATCAAGTCAGGCACTGCCATTCCGGTGGGTCTGATTGAAGCGGTAAAGATGGGCACGACAGTTGCCACCAATGCGTTGCTGGAACGCAAAGGCGAGAAAACACTGCTGGCTATTTCCAGCGGCTTTCGCGATCAGCTACGCATTGCGTATCAAAACCGTCCGCGCATTTTTGATCGTGAAATTAAATTGCCTGAGCTGTTGTATGCCGATGTTGTTGAAATCGATGAGCGCATTGGCGCGCGCGGCGAAATCATCAAGCCGCTTGATGAATTAGCGACACACAATGCCCTGAAAGCCACATGGATGCTGGGGTTCAGGGCAATTGCCATCGTCCTGATGCACGGCTATCGCTACACCAGCCATGAACAACGCATCGCCGAGATCGCGCGTGAAATCGGCTTCACACAGGTTTCGGCATCGCATGAAGTCAGCCCGTTGATGAAAATTGTTTCGCGTGGCGATACCACTGTAGTGGATGCGTATCTCTCGCCGATATTGCGGCGCTATGTTGATCAAGTCGCAGCAGATCTGCCTGCAATCACCCGATTATTTTTTATGCAGTCCAATGGCGGTCTCTGCGATGCGCATTTTTTTCAGGGCAAAGATTCAATCCTCAGCGGCCCGGCCGGCGGCATTATTGGCATGGTGCGCACTGGTGAGGAGGCAGGCTTTAGCAAGCTGATCGGCTTTGATATGGGCGGCACATCCACCGATGTATCGCATTACGCGGGCGAGTTGGAACGTGAATTTGAAACCCAGGTCGCAGGCGTGCGGATGCGTGCGCCGATGATGGCGATCCACACCATCGCGGCCGGGGGCGGCTCGATCCTGCATTTCGATGGTCAGCGCTATCAGGTTGGGCCAGACAGTGCGGGCGCTAATCCCGGCCCGGCGTCCTACCGACGTGGCGGCCCGTTGACGGTGACGGATTGTAATGTGCTGCTGGGTAAAATCCAGCCTCATTATTTCCCGTCCTTGTTTGGGCCATATGGCGATCAAGCGTTGGATAGTGCCGTAGTACGCGAAAAATTTTCTACGCTGGCTGAAGAAATTAACCAAGCCATGGGCACACGGAAAACCCCGGAACAAGTCGCCGACGGTTTTTTGCAAATCGCGGTGGCCAATATGGCCAACGCGATTAAATTTATTTCAGTGCAGCGCGGACATGATGTGACCGAGTACACGCTTGCTTGTTTCGGCGGCGCGGGCGGTCAGCATGCCTGCTTGGTTGCCGATGAGTTGGGCATGACCACGGTGTACGTTCACCCGCTGGCGGGCGTACTGTCAGCTTACGGCATGGGGCTTGCTGATATGACGGTAATGCGCGAGCGGGCGGTTGAGCTGCCACTCGCTGCGGCCAACATGACCCATGTTGAAACCTTGCTAACGGTGCTGGTGACAGAAGCGACTGCCGAGGTGGTGGCGCAAGGCGTGGCGGCGGCGAGTATCGAGATCAAGCGACGCGTACATTTGCGTTACGACGGCACCGACTCGGCATTGATCGTGGATTACGCCGCGCCAGCCGCTATGCAGGGTGCGTTCGAAGTGATTTACCGGCAGCGTTTCAGCTTTCTCATGCAGGGGCGTGGCTTGGTGGTGGAGGCGGTATCGGTTGAGGTCATCGGGCGCAGCGATGCGCCACCCGAAGTGCATAGATCGGGCCCTGCGCAGCCCGGCATGCCGATGGCACAGGCCAATATGATTTGCGGTCACACCACGTTTAGTGCACCTATCTACCCGCGCGAAGCACTCGCCATCGGTCAAAAAATTAACGGCCCCGCCATTATTGCCGAGCAAAACTCCACCATCATTATTGAGCCTGAATGGGTGGGCGAAGTCAGCGCGCAAAATCATTTGGTGTTAAAACGCAGTGTGGCCCGACAGGCGTGTCGCTTGACCAGTATGGCAGTCGACCCCGTCATGCTGGAGGTGTTCAACAACCTCTTTATGTCGATTGCCGAGCAAATGGGTTTACGTTTGCAGCAGACTGCGTACTCGGTCAATATCAAAGAGCGGCTGGATTTTTCCTGCGCGCTGTTTGATGCTGGAGGCAATCTCATCGCCAATGCGCCGCATATGCCGGTGCATTTAGGCTCAATGGGGGAGTCGATCAAAACCGTGGTGCGCAAAAACGCGGGCCGCATGCAGCCGGGTGATGTGTATGTGCTGAATGATCCTTACAACGGTGGCACGCATTTGCCCGATGTTACCGTGGTCACGCCGGTGTTTGATGAAAACCATCATGACACCCAGAGCAATATTTTGTTCTATGTGGGCTCGCGCGGACACCATGCCGATATTGGCGGTATGACCCCAGGCTCGATGCCACCGTTTTCGCGCACGGTTGAAGATGAAGGGGTGTTGCTGGATAACATCAAGCTGGTAGAACGCGGTGAAATGCAGGAGGCCGCCATGCGCGCCCGTTTGGCGAATGCTAAATATCCCGCGCGCAATATCGACCAGAATATTGCCGATATGCGCGCCCAAATTGCGGCCAATGAAAAAGGTGTGCAAGAGCTGCGCCGCATGGTCAAGCATTTTGGGCTGCCCACCGTGAATGCGTATATGCAGCATGTGCAGGACCACGCTGAAGAGTCAGTCAGACGCGTAATCGGCAAGCTGCGAGATGGCGCCTATGCCTATGAAATGGATAATGGCGCGGTGATCAGGGTAAGCGTCACCATTGGCGCTGATAAACGCAGCGCCACGATTGATTTCACGGGTACCTCAGCACAGCTCGACTCAAATTTTAATGCGCCGTCGGCGGTGGTCTATGCGGCGGTGCTGTATGTGTTTCGCATGTTGGTCGATAGCGATATTCCGCTGAACGCGGGTTGCCTGAAGCCGCTCACCATCATTATTCCGCCAGGCTCCATGCTCAACCCGCATCCGCCTGCCGCCACAGTAGCGGGCAATGTGGAGACCTCACAATATATGACTGACGCTATCATCGGCGCGCTCGGCGTGATGGCGGCGAGTTACGGCACGATGAATAATTTCACCTTCGGCAACCATACTTATCAATACTACGAAACGGTTGCCGGTGGCACCGGTGCCGGGCCGGGATTCAATGGCTGCGATGCAGTGCAAGCGCATATGACCAATTCACGATTAACCGATCCTGAAATACTGGAATGGCGTTTCCCGGTGCGGGTGGAAGAACATTCGATCTCGCCCGGATCAGGTGGCGTGGGGCAATG
>JAYWCO010000017.1:0-2973 GCA_043780475.1 Burkholderiales bacterium
GTGATTGATTCCATCGCGCGATGGGCACGCAGCATGATGGTGCCGCCGGGCGTTTCATAGCAGCCGCGCGACTTCATGCCGATGTAGCGGTTTTCCACCATATCCAAACGACCAATCGCGTGTTTGCCGCCGAGTCGATTCAATTCCGTCAGCACTCTTGCAGGTGAGAGTTTTTTGCCGTTGATCGAAACAATATCGCCACGCTCATAGCCCAGCTCCACATACTCCGGTTTGCCCGGCGCCTTTTCAGGCGACACGGTAATACGCCACATCGAATCTTCCGGCTCAAAATTCGGGTCTTCTAGGATGCCGCCTTCATATGAAATATGCAGCAGATTCGCATCCATCGAATAGGGCGCGCCACCCCCTTTACGTTTTTTGAAATCAACCGGGATGCTATGTTTATCTGCATACGCCAGTAATTTTTCACGCGAGAGTAAATCCCACTCGCGCCATGGTGCAATGATTTTCACATTCGGCATCAGCGCATAAGCGCCCAGCTCAAAGCGAACCTGGTCGTTACCTTTGCCGGTAGCGCCATGAGAAATCGCATCAGCGCCGACCTGGCGCGCGATCTCGATCATTTGCTTGGCAATCAGCGGACGAGCAATGGAGGTGCCCAGTAGATATTCACCTTCATAAACCGCGTTAGCGCGGAACATGGGGAACACATAATCGCGCACAAATTCTTCGCGTAAATCCTGGATAAAAATATTCTGTTTTTTGATCCCCAGTTGCAGCGCCTTTTTGCGCGCAGGCTCAAGCTCCTCACCCTGACCAATGTCGGCCGTGAAGGTCACGACCTCGCACTCATAAACATCCTGCAGCCATTTGAGAATCACGGAAGTATCCAGTCCGCCTGAATACGCCAGTACGACTTTATTGATTTTATGATCCACCTTGTCAGGCTTTGCGCCCTTGGTGCGACCGATTGCTTCGCTCATGATGATGATTTTCCTGAATGCGCACGCTTGCTCCGCCGAGTCTCGAAGTGTGCAGTTCTACCGGAAAGGTCACCGCTCGCGGGGGATAGTTTAGCGGCACTGAAGCGTGCTTGGCCAAACTGCGGAAATGGCGAGACGGGATCCTGCACGCGTTGACCGGTTTTCAACGTAAACAGATTATACGTGTGCTCAGGATTGATGAAAAAAAACTTTAAAAAGACACAGGGCTCATGAGCGTTGATCTCATGAACCCTGTTCGCCTACTCATTACCCTAAAGCATAGGCCTAGCCATCAGCCAAGCCTTGGCTATTTCTGCGGCGCTACCGGCTTAGGCGGGTTTGCCACAGCGGGAGCTGGCGGGGCTGAAGGTACGGCCTTTACATCGCCAATTTTCACCGAGGTGCCGATGTCGGTTGCGCCCAAAGCGGCGGCGGCTGAGCGCTCGATGAGGCGAGTAACGCGCGTCGCTAAAAATTCTGGCGTCATGGACTTTTCAATATCAATGGCGGTGGAAGTGGGGTCTGACAACTTGGTGTAATCATGACGTGCATTTTTTTCCAGAACCTGGAGGGTTTTGGCATCGAACACATAAACCTCGATATACGAAAACGGCGCCATATATTGTTTGGAGCGTGAGCGTCCGCCGTTGGGCGTGGTGGTATCGGAATCGCTTTGGCTGTCAATTTCATTGCCTAGAAACTGATAGTCACCACCATTAAAGCTGGCACTGATGAGCGGCTGCACATAAACCCCGAACCCCTGTAGCTTGGGCCCCATGCCTTCACGCTCAGAGAATAAAAACTTGGGTGTGGCGATAACGATTTTGTCCCAGTTTTGACGCTCAGGCATTTTTTCGATAATCGACACTAATTTGCCAATCGCAATCCGCTCGCGATCTTGCGGCAGTACACCTTCCAACTCAATCGGATTCAGGCTTAAAAACACCCGTTCGCTATCAGGATTGGCATTGCCAATGGCCAGATCGAGCCCGCGCAGTACGGCTGTATTCAAACCGTTATCCGGCACTTTCATGACCTTGCGGAAGTTGTTGTCGATAATATTGCTGCCGACCTGATTACGCTGCTTCACATAGGTAAATTGATCACCCACTGCAGCAATTAGTGCGAACACCTGCTTCTTGGCAGGTGCTGTTGCGGGTGCCGCGAGTGTTGCACCGGCGTTGACCTCAGCTTCGGGGATCGCATAGCTGGCGCTGGTGGTAAATGCGAGGGTCAACAGTAACGGCAGCGTGGTTTTAAATTGGGATTTCATTGAGGAACTTTCTTTTGTAAAGTCTTTTATCTACGGGCTTCTTCAAGCATTTTTGGCTGGAGAGGCTTGCCAAAGATAGTGGTAGCTTTTGTTGGCCTGTGTCATGAATGGTTAAAGCAAATGTTAATGCGGGATGAATAACGACCGGATTTTAGCCCACATTTAGTCATTTCCGGTGACAACCGGTTTAGTGTCAGGTGGCGTCATCCATACCCATACCCATACCCGTACCCGCATTGGCGGCAAAGGATCAGCTATTGATGCGACCTAACAATAAATATTCCATCAGCGCTTTTTGCACATGCAGACGATTTTCAGCCTCATCCCACACCACGCTTTGCGCGCCTTCCAGCACCTCGGCGGAGACTTCTTCACCGCGGTGTGCGGGCAGACAATGCATGAATAGCGCGTCTTTGGCAGCGACGGTCATCATCTCGGTATCCACCATAAAGTCAGCAAACGCGGTTTGTCGCGCCGCCGTCTCGGCTTCAAAGCCCATGCTGGTCCATACATCAGTGGTTACCAGGTGAGCGCCATGCGCGGCTTGCAGGGGGTCGGTGAAGGCGGTGAGATGGGCGGTGTCGAGCGCTTCACCGCGCTGCGATTTCATCTCATAACCGGCTGGCGTGGCGATGTGTAATTTGAAATCAAAAATGCGCGCCGCCTGCAGCCATGTATAGGCCATGTTGTTAGCGTCACCTATCCACGTTACGGTTTTGCCAGCAATGGCGCCGCGGAATTCGATGAAGGTAAAAA
>JAYWCO010000018.1:0-7539 GCA_043780475.1 Burkholderiales bacterium
CTCATATTGCGTCTTTATGACGGGTTGGGCGCTGATTATTTTTGGCGCGTTTTACTGGTTCATGGATGCCAGTGAATCGGTAGTACTGCGCGAAAAATCGCACCGGATTTTTTTGCCCTTCACGATCTATGGCATGAACGCGCTATTCATTTTTGCGCTCTCAGGATTGATTGCAAAAATGCTGGGCTTTATTAAATTTACGCAGGAGAATGGAAAATTATTATCGCTTAAAGGCATGATTTACGCGCCATTGCAGGCGCTACCATTGGCACCGGTAAATGCCTCGCTGTTGTTTGCGATCGCTTTTAATTTGCTGATGTTGGCGGTGGCCTGGTTTATGTGGAGAAAGAAATGGTTTGTGAAAGTATGAGTCGGCTCACACCGCCATGTTCGATTGCTCGCCTGTGGGTCAGATTATGGGCCGCGATAGCGCTAATCTTGTTAGCGGGTTGCGCCAGTGTGGAAACTGGCCACTGGCAGCGCCCGTTGATATTCACCAATCCCGCTGCCGGTGACATACCACCGCCTGCGCCGCGTGAATTTCGCGCGGCCTGGGTGGCAACCGTCGCCAATATTGATTGGCCCAGCAAGCCGGGGCTGAGCGTGGCGCAGCAGCAAGCCGAAATCATCAATATCGTGAGCCGCGCCCAGGCGCTCAATCTCAACGCTCTGGTGCTACAGGTGCGCACCAGTGCCGATGCGTTTTATCCGTCGGCGTTGGAGCCGTGGTCGGAATATTTGACGGGCGAGCAGGGCAAGGCGCCTGTGCCTTTTTATGACCCACTAAAAATGTGGATAGATGAAGCGCATCAGCGCGGCATGGAGCTGCATGCGTGGTTTAACCCCTATCGTGCGCGTCATAACCAAGCGAAATCACCGCTGTCACCCACGCATATTGCCAACACTCATCCGCCCGCCGTTAAATCTTATGGTGGATATTTGTGGATGGATCCGGGCGAGGAGGCGGCCTCCAACCAGACGCTGAATGTGATTCTGGATGTGGTGCGTCGCTACGATATTGATGGGGTGCATATTGATGATTATTTTTATCCGTATCCTGTGCCGGTGCCAGGCAGTACCGCGCCACTGCCATCGGCTGATGACACGCCCGCGCCCGCGGCTGAGCTGCCGTTTCCCGACGAGGGTTCGTGGCAGGCTTATCTCGCCAAAGGTGGCGTGCTGGCGCGTGCGGATTGGCGTCGTCAAAACGTCAATACTTTGATCGAGAAAATTTATAAAGGCATTCATCGCGAAAAGAATTGGATGAAATTTGGTATTAGCCCATTCGGCTTGGGCAAGCCCAGCCAGCGGCCGCCTGGCATTTCGGGTTTTAGCCAATACGACAAGTTGTATGCCGATGCAGAGCTGTGGCTGCAAAAAGGCTGGCTGGATTATTTTACGCCGCAGCTTTACTGGGCCATTAATCAGCCTGCACAAGCGTACGGCACGCTGCTCGATTATTGGATAAGTCAAAATCCACTAGGCCGCCCCATCTGGCCTGGCCTCTACACCAGCAGAATTAACAACACCGATAAATCATGGTTGCCCGATGAAATCTTGAATCAGATTGCGCTTACCCGCAGCCGCGCTGAACAAAACCCATCAGTGCGTGGTCAGGTGCATTTCAGCATGATCGCGCTGATGGAAAATCGTAAGGGGATTAGTGATCAACTTCGGGGCGATGACACGAGGGCAGGGCCCTATGCCGGTGCCGCGCTGGTGCCGCTGATGCCATGGCTAACTGTCACCGGTGCCGCCAATAATATGGCTGCACCTGCACTCAGTGTTGAATTACACAAAATCGGTCGGGCACATCTCAAATTAAGTCTTCCGCCCGATGCTGCAGTGACGCGCTATGCCTTATGGATGCGTTACGGCACCGCATGGCGCTTCTTGGTTTTGCCCGCCGTGCCGTCCACAACCATGGCCGCAACACAAATGAATTTTTATATTGATTCACCAGCGGGGCCGTTAAACCTGCTCGCCGTATCCGCCGTGGATCGTCTCGGCAATGAAAGTCCGCGCGTGTTTGTGCAGGCGGCTGAACCTGAAAAACGCTAGGCGCCTATAAACTTCAATATGAATTCCGATCTGATGAATCCGTCTACTTTGATTTCTCAATCCACGGCCCTCGGCATTGATGCAGGCGGCACCGCCACGCGCTGGGCATTGGCGACCGCCAGCGGCAAGATCGTAGCCGAGGGCGAGGTGGCGGGCTTGAGTGCGATTCAAATGGCTGATGCCGAGGGCCGTGAGGTGCTGCGCGCCACGCTTACCCAGCTGGCGAACGCCATTTCGGCTGCGGCTACGGTGGCTGCACCACAGCAGGTTTTCGCAGGCATGACCGGTTTTGATAAAGGCAGTCACGTCGGCAAGGCCATTATCGATTTGATGGCCACTGCGTTTGCGCTGCCCGCTAATCGCATTAGTTTGGGCAACGATATTGATATCGCCTATCTCGATATTTTTACGCCCGGCGAGGGCTATGTGGTCTATGCCGGTACCGGCACGGTGGCCGCGTTTATGGATGACAGCGGTGAGCTGCACCGTGCGGGCGGGCGCGGGCATTTGATCGACGATGCGGGCGGTGGTTACTGGATTGCCCGTCAGGCATTGCGGCATATCTGGCGTTTGGATGATGCCCATCCTGAGGGCGGCTACGAGTCACCGCTTTCGACTGAAATGTTCAAAATGATCGGCGGCAGCGATTGGGCCGCGTCGCGCAATTTTGTCTACGGCAGCAGCAGCCGTGGTGAGGTAGGCAAGCTGGCGTTGGCGGTGGCCGCAGCAGCCGCGACTGATCCAGCTGCACTGGCGATTTTGCAGGGTGCGGGGATTGAACTGGCGCGCCTGGCAATGGTGATGACTGAGCGCTTTGGCCCGCGCCCGATGGCGCTCGCTGGCCGCGCGATTGCGCTGCATCCGGCGATTGAGATCGCCTGCCGCGCTGCATTACCCGCCAACACTGATCTTAAAGTCGTCGTCAGCCAGGCGCATCACGCGGCGGCGCGGATTGCAGCACGACAGGCAGCAAAACAAGTGGCGCGGATTGCAACAAAACAGGCGGGCCAACATATTTAACGCACCCGAAAGAGCCCCATGAAAAAAATATTACTGCTCCTGACTATATCGCTGTTAGCGTTACTCACTGGCTGCGCGACGCCCTATATTGATCGAAGCTACACCGCGGTGAGCCAGGATAGTCGCGCACAGTTTTTGATTTTGCATTACACCGCCGGTAATTTTGCAAGCTCGCTCCAGACGCTCACCCAAGGCCCGGTCAGCAGCCATTATTTAGTTAACGAAGACCCGCCGACGATTTATCAACTGGTGGATGAAACCCGCCGCGCCTATCATGCCGGGGTGAGCTACTGGAAAGGGGCGACGCAGCTCAATGCCAGCTCGATCGGGATCGAGATTGTGAATCTCGGCTATCGCGATACGTCCGAAGGCAGAATCTATTTTGATTTTCCGCAGGCGCAGATTGATGCGGTGATTGCGCTCGCCAAAAAAATTGTGAAAGAGCACGGGATCAAACCTGAGCGGGTGCTGGGCCACAGCGATATTGCACCCGGCCGCAAACCCGATCCAGGCCCGCGCTTTCCGTGGAAGCAATTGGCCGATGCGGGGCTGATCGTGTGGCCGGATGCGGCAGCGGTCGCGGTACGAAAAAATAATTTTGAGCAGCAGCTGCCCGACACCGTGTGGTGGCAGCGCACCCTTGCGCAACACGGTTACGGCGTGCCGCAAAACGGTGAAATGGATGAGGCCACGATCAGTGTGATCGCGTCTTTTCAAATGAAGTATCGCCCCGCTAATTTCGCCGGCATCCCCGATGCCGAAACCGCCGCCATCCTGGATGTATTGACCGCGCCGAACATAGCAACCCAGTAGCGCTATCGATAAATTTAAATAAGCAAACCCTAGTAGGGGCTAGGTATTTGAGGCATTTTGCTCCGAGACGCCCGCTGTTGTTGGGGTTTGTTTTTTATTCTGACACTGCCGCCTCCAGCAGCGTCAGCGTCTGGCTCTCGGTATTGAGCCGAGCCATGACGCCATACGGCAGAGTGAACTGATGCGGGATATGGCCAAAGGAATAGCCGTAGACGGCGGGTATCGGTAGCGTGGTTAAGTGATCATCAATCACTTCATCCAGACTAAGCGTCGCCTCGCCAATTGGGCTGCTGCTTTTGGTGAACACACCCAGCATCAGGCCTGCTGCCTGCTGCAGGGCATGGTGCTGCTGCTGACCCAGCTGCGTGAGCATGCGATCAACCTTATACGGCGGCTCGTGCACATCTTCCAAAAAAACCAGAC
The DNA here is from genome assembly GCA_043780475.1 of Burkholderiales bacterium. Taxonomy (GTDB): domain Bacteria; phylum Pseudomonadota; class Gammaproteobacteria; order Burkholderiales; family Usitatibacteraceae; genus UKL13-2. The sequence continues at coordinate 4,318 of JAYWCO010000018.1, forward strand.
TATTTTTAAATTCGGCCGCGTACGGCGTGCCGATGAGCGAGGCGAGCACGCTTAAATTGCCGCCGATCAAACGCCCGGTGGCCGTCCCTGCCCGCAGGGTACGCAAGGTGAACTCCGGTTGCGCGACCGACTTGCGGCTGTTTTCAATCGACATATTGATTTCAGTTTCAGTCCGCGGCTCCATCAGCACGGCGGCGAGCTGGGTGAGCGCGTAATCATTTGGCGTTGAAGGTGCGACCGGGCCATGAAAAGTAACCAGGCCAGTCATGCGATGAATCGCCAAATGCAGCGCCGTAATATCGGAATAGCCAATGAGAATTTTCGGATGCTGACGAATTAAATCGTAGCGAATGCCCGGCAATAATCCGCTACAGCCCGAGCCGCCGCGCGCGGCCCAAATGGCGTTCACTTCGCGGTCAAGGAACATGCCGTGCAAGTCATCCAGGCGTTGCAACACTGTGCCGGCGTACCCACCACGAGCCGCACGGATATTGGGGCTCAGTGCGACCTTGAAGCCCATTGATTCCACGTTGACCACGCTTTTTTGAATCGTGGCGTCATCCATGACCCCACTGGGTGCAATCAGGCCCACCAGATCGCCATGCTTCAGTCTGGCGGGTTTGATGAGGGCCGCATAAGCATGCGGTCGCGGTGATGTTAGCGAGACCTGATGGCGTCCTGTAGCATGATTAGTGCCCGCTGCGGCAGCCGTCATGCCGCCCACGCCCGCCGCGCCCGCAATTGTCGTTGCCAAGCGTTTGCCAAAATGTCGCCTGTTCATGGTTGCTCCGTCATTTTCTGAACATTATGCATTCCGCGTCGAAAATCCAGATGATCTGTCGCCCGAAAAAAAACAAGATGCAACCGAAATTGCACCCTGTCTGGTTTTGCCTTGCTTTATTTTGTCCACCGACATATTTCAGTGACTGCTTGGTTTTTTACAAACTGAAATAATGCAGTTCGCCGTTTTTTAGAACTGGTTTAGAGTTTTTAAAGTCTAAAATTTATACGTAACGCGTGCAGTGTAAGCGCGGCCACGTGGATCAGCTACGCGTGGATCCCAACCAGCACCGGACGCAAAGTCGACGTTATGCGCGGTGAACGGAGGGTCGGTGTTCAGCAGATTCTTGACGCCTAACGAGATCGTCGTATTTTTGAAGCCGCTGTAGGTGCCGGAAAGGCCGTACACAATATATGCGTTCACGTTCGGGTTAAAGCCGGTGGGTACTAAACCAACTGGAACCTCGTCCAAATAACCTCTGGTGTAACTCTGCAGCACGGTTCCGCTCCAAGGGCCTTGGCTATAGCTGAATGTGGCCACATGTTTCCAGCGTACAAACAAATCACGCTCATTCCACTTTCCGACTGTTTCGATGAAAGGCTGATCGCCGAACACGCGGGATTTGAAGCTGTCGATGTAGGTGCCATCAACGCTGGCGTCCCACTTACCAGCGAAAATGTTGCCACGAGCTGATAACGAAATGTCATAGCCGCGGGTGATGTCACCATCGGCGTTGACGAAGCCAGCGCGAATATAACCGCCTTGACCGTCAAGACGACCGTCTGAACCACGTACCAGATTGTTCGGGAACAGGGTGTAGTTGGCGATAACCTGTTGCGGCGTCAATTCATAGATACGCTGGGTGCGCATAATTTCCCAGTAATCAACACTGGCGGTGAGCCAGTCCGTGGGAGTGATCACGCCTCCAAAAGTCCACTGCTTGGATTTTTCAGGCTGCAGACTGCTGTTACCGCCCTGTCTTGCATTGGGGCGGATCGCACAGACCGATAAATCAGTGGTACCAGGCGGGCACAAGATGGGGTCTTTGATATTGCCTGGCACGGGTGATTCACCGGTTGCACCATAGAGCTGGAAGAAACTTGGCGCACGGAATCCGGAGCTGGTCGAGCCACGCACCAGGACTTCATTAAAGGGTGTCCACTTGAACGCAAACTTCGGATTGGTCGTGCCACCAAAATCGCTATAGCGATCATGACGAACCGCCACCGTTGCTTCAAAGCTCTTCGCCACAGGAATCGCCAGCTCGCCATAAGCTGCGCGAATATTGCGGCTTACTTTCGGAAACTCCGCATCAAACGCGGCGTCACGAATCTCCACTGTGCTGGTTGAGCCATCGCTGAATTTATAGCTCTCTTTACGGATATCAAAACCGACTGCGAATGCCAGTGGTCCTGCGGGCAGGGCCATCAGCTCACCTGAAATAGTGCCGTCAAATTGAACCAGTCCCGCTTCGCCGTCAAACAATTTTGTGCCGGCTGCTTTGGCACCATTGATCAGTGCTAATGCCGCCGGGGTTTGGGTTTGGCCCGGTAACAGCCAGGGGTTAATCAAGCCGGTGGCTAGCGCAGTATTAAACTGCAGATTTTTTAGGTAGCCGTCACCCAGGGTTGAACCGGCTTTACTACCGGCGGTCGACAGACCCAGCTTGTAATCGTATTTACCGATCAAGCCTTCTAGCCCCACCAGCAAACGATAACTTTTTGAATCTGAATCAATCGTCCGTTTGCCGCATTCCAGACAACGCCAGCGATAGGAAATCGGCAGGTTTTTATTGAAACCGGGAATAAACGCAGAAAGATCCTGATAGAACGGCCCGCCTACCGGATAGGAGTTACCTACAATGCCGACTGTGTTGGTAAGTGCAGTCAAGCTGGTTGTTACCTGGCTTTGTTCAAACTGCTTTTCTGATTTGCTGCGCGAGGCAACGGCTTCCACAAACAAGCTGCTGCTGGCGCCCAATTGCATGGTGCCGCGTGAGACAAAATTGGTGCGGTCAACAGGCTGCGTTAATACCGCCTGACCCGTATAGTCGTAGGCACAACCGTAGCGGAAGCCAGGGCTATCCCATAATAAAAATTGGTATTGGGACATTTGTTGGCCGGTGTCGCACTTACCCTGAAAGCTCAGCAGATTGGCGCGGTTGAAAGTGTTCGTGCCGGTACCGAGATTGGGCGTGGTAAATGTTCTGCCGATTGCTGTACCTGTACGACCAGTTTGCGTCGCGAATGGTGTACCGGTGGTGTCGGGTGACAAGCCACGACCCGGCTGATAGCCATTTACAAAGTGGCGTTGAGGTGCATCGAGCCGTTCATTGCGATCGAAGGTCAGGCTGGCCATGAGGTTGTAGCCATCTTTGGCCAGGTCGCCCATGCCAGCCAGAATGTTTCCGCTATAAATAGCGCCGCCGCCGTCTGCCGTGG
>JAYWCO010000019.1:0-18710 GCA_043780475.1 Burkholderiales bacterium
GCGATTCGGCGCAGACTGGAAAATCAGCCCAATTTATGGATTTTTCAGCAGGCAGTTGATGATTTAATATTGAATGAGTCTGGTGGAATACCGCGCGTGACGGGCGCCATTACGCAAGTTGGTCTTCGCTTCCATGCTGATGCGGTGGTATTGACAGCAGGCACATTCCTGGCGGGGAAAATTCATGTCGGGATGCAAAATTACGCGGCAGGCAGAGCAGGTGATCCGCCCGCGATGACGCTGGCGGCTCGGTTGCGCGAACTGAATTTGCCGGTAGGGCGTTTAAAAACGGGCACCCCGCCACGTATTGATGGCCGCAGTATTGATTTCTCCAGGATGCAGGAGCAGCCCGGCGATGATCCGGTGCCGGTGTTTTCATATATGGGTTCGCGTGACATGCATCCGCGCCAAGTGCCCTGCTGGATTACCCATACCAACGTCGAAACCCATGACGCGATACGCGCTGGCCTTGATCGTTCGCCGATGTTTACCGGTGTGATTGAAGGGGTGGGCCCGCGTTATTGCCCGTCCATTGAAGACAAAATACATCGTTTTGCTGATAAATTGAGCCATCAAATTTTCCTTGAGCCGGAAGGTTTGACAACAAACGAGTTTTATCCCAACGGTATCTCAACATCGCTGCCGTTCGATGTGCAATACAAGCTGGTGCGCTCCATTTCAGGACTAGAAAACGCGCATATTTTGCGACCTGGCTACGCGATTGAATACGATTATTTTGATCCGCGCGGCCTCAAATCGTCGCTTGAAACCAAGGCGATAGGCGGGTTGTTTTTTGCAGGCCAAATCAACGGCACAACCGGTTATGAAGAGGCGGCGGCACAAGGCCTGCTGGCGGGAATTAATGCAGCACGCTATGCCCAGCAAAAGCCTGGCTGGTGCCCGCGCAGAGATGAGGCTTACTTAGGTGTGTTGGTAGATGATCTCATCACGCGTGGCGTTACCGAGCCTTACCGTATGTTTACCAGCCGCGCTGAATACCGCCTGCAATTACGCGAAGATAACGCCGATATGCGTTTAACCGAAATAGGGCGCAGTCTGGGTTTAGTGGATGATTTCCGCTGGCAGGCATTTAGTAAAAAACGCGAAGCCGTTGAGCGTGAAACCGCTCGATTAAAGGCGACTTGGGTACAGCCTGCAAAACTTGGAGAACCAGATTCCATGCGGGTCTTGGGGCAAATAATCGAACGCGAATATTCGCTTTTTGATTTATTGCGCCGTCCTAATGTGAGCTATGACGGCCTCATGACATTACCAATGGCGGGTGTCAAGGTCGACGATACCGCCGTCGCTGAACAAGTTGAAATTGCCGCCAAATACCAAGGCTATATTGATCGACAGCAAGATGAAGTTGCGCACAGCCGGGCGCAAGAAGATACGCGCTTGCCGAGTAATATCGATTATCTGCATGTGCAGGGCTTATCCAAAGAAGTGCAGCTTAAACTCAATCAACACAAGCCGGAGACAATCGGCCAAGCCGGGCGGATTCAGGGCATCACACCGGCTGCAGTTTCATTATTGTTGGTGCATGTGAAGCGGGGTTTTCGCGAGGCAAAAAATAGTGCGGCAGTGGGTTCTGCTATCACCACAACCATGCGCCCACACTCCGAGGAAAAGCGGTCAGCATAAACCTGTCTTTTCTGCTGATATGCAGAAGCAATCTTCATAACCGCCCGCCAGCAGTTTAGCCAAGTATAAAAGCCCCATGTCCACTCACGCCGTCAGCATAAAGTCTGCAACATTACTGGCCACACTGCTCCATAACGGACTAAATGAAGCGGGCTGGCAATTAACAAGTGAGCAACAACAACGGCTATTGCAATATGTCTGTCTGCTCGACAAATGGAATAAAACTTATAACCTCACCGCGGTGCGCGAGCGCGAACATATGATTGGCCTGCATGTGCTTGATAGCCTTGCCTTGTTGCCGCACTTGGGCCCGGCAAAAACGATGCTGGACGTTGGTTCAGGTGGCGGACTGCCTGGCATTCCCCTCGCAGTTGCGCGGCCAGATCTGCACATAACCATGCTCGATAGCCTGCAAAAGAAAACCGTTTTTCTTCGACAGGCAATCAGTGAATTGGGTTTGAATAATGCGGCCGTCGTGTGTGAGCGAGTAGAACAATTTGCGCCATCTAAAAAATTCGATATCGTTATTTCGCGCGCATTCGCGGCGCTGTCGGATTTTGTAAACAGCGCAGCGCATCTGGTGGCTCATCATGGTGTGATGCTGGCCATGAAGGGCACATATCCCAAAGATGAAATAGCGCGTCTCGCTAACGACTCGCCAACTGGTTATCAAGTTATGCTCGTCATCAAACTTGCGGTTCCACAAGTCGAAGGAGAGCGACATTTAGTTGTTCTTGGAAAAGCTCAAAAACAGACAGAAGAAAGTAGGACATGAAAATATTTGCGGTTGCTAATCAAAAGGGCGGTGTGGGTAAAACCTCAGTTGCCGTCAATCTGTCGGCAACATTGGCGCATTATGGCCAGCGCTCTTTGTTGATTGATCTTGATCCACAGGGGAACGCGACTACTGGCAGTGGCATCGATAAAAACAGTGTTGCCAAAACCTTGTATGGCGTATTGCTGGGCGAATACAGCGTCGCCGAAGCGCGCGTACGGGCACCGGGGCACTACGATGTTTTGCCCGCTAACCGCGAGTTAGCCGGAGCCGAAATTGAAATGATCAATATTGATCAACGTGAATTCAGGCTAAAACAAGCGCTGGCTGCCGTGACGCCAGATTATGATTTTGTCGTGATTGATTGCCCGCCGGCGCTTAATATGCTGACCGTAAATGCCCTGACTGCGGCTGACTCCGTCATTATCCCCATGCAATGCGAATATTACGCCCTGGAAGGGCTGAGCGATTTAGTGGGGACGCTGCGCAAGGTGAAGGCAAATTTGAATCCCAAGATTGAAATTGAAGCGTTGGTACGCACCATGTACGATCCGCGCTCTTCGCTGACCAACCAGGTCTCGGATGAAATCAAAAATCATTTTGGCGATAAGGTCTTTGATACAGTCATCCCGCGCAATATCCGTATTGCTGAAGCGCCGTCGTATGGTAAGCCAGTCATTTTGTATGATCCCGCATCCAAAGGCGCTATTGCTCATATGGCTTTCGCCAGAGAGTTGTTGGGCCGTCAAGGCATTGAGATTAAAGAGCCCGTCGAGTTGAACGATAACGTGGAAGCCGCAGCATGATTAAAAATAAAGCACTGGGTCGCGGCCTTGACGCCCTTCTGGGCGGTGGTAAAGGGGATGCGCCAGCAGCACCAGGCGAATTGCGCGAATTACCTATCAGCGATTTAAAGCCTGGTAAATATCAGCCGCGTACACGCATGGATAAAGCCGCACTTGAAGAGCTGGCACAGTCGATTAAACAGCGCGGCATTGTGCAGCCGATTCTGACTCGCGAAGTGCCTGGGGGCAAATTCGAAATCGTTGCGGGGGAACGTCGCTGGCGCGCCGCGCAAATTGCGGGCCTTGCCACAGTGCCGGTGTTGGTGCGTGAAATTGCCGATGACGCCGCGCTCGGTATCGGCCTCATTGAAAACATCCAGCGCGAAGATTTAAACGCAATGGAGGAGGCGGCGGGTATTCAGCGTCTAATCGAAGAATTCAAACTTACCCATGAAGAGGCAGCACAAGCAGTAGGCCGCTCGCGTACGGCGGTCTCAAATTTATTGCGCTTATTAGAGCTCGCCAAGCCTGTGCAGGATATGGTGATGGAAGCTAAGCTCGACATGGGTCATGCGCGTGCGTTGCTGTCGCTTGTCAAATCGAAGCAGGTTGAGTTGGCACATCAAATCGTGCATAAAAACCTCAGTGTGCGTGAAGCCGAGCGCCTGGTGAAGTCTGAAAGCGCGCCACCCAAAGCATCGAAGACAACAGTGACTCTTGATGCTGATACCCGCCGCCTGGAAAATGACCTGGCCGAAAAATTAGGCACTCATGTATCAATTAAGGCGGACAAAAAGGGCAGGGGCTTATTGACCATAAAGTTTATCAATTACGAACATCTTGACGGTATCCTGGAGCGAACTAAGCTTAAATAAAATGGCGTCACATTGACAATGTTCAGGTATGAACTGCTTCAATAATATGACAAATAGTAAAATATAGCGCTTTGCTATCAAGCGCTTACCCATTCTGAAATTGTGTTGCGCCGCATCAAAATGGTTTGACTGGAATATGTTTCAACGCTTATAATCGACAGGCTGTGTGGGAAGCATCGACTAAAGCAGCATAAAAAGCTTTTAGAGGTGTGCATGCTTAAAGATTCTCTGGGGCGGCTGTACCAAAAAACTATTTTCCTACAGGCATTATTGGTATTAATTTTCACGGTATTTGCGGTTGTGGTCGCAGGGAAAAACGCTGCAATCTCAACGCTCACAGGCGGTGTTGCGGTAGTGGTAAGCAGCGTCGTCTATGCCGCGTTGGCAAGAAAATCCAAGGTTTCAGCAGTTTCAGCAGGCAGCGTACTACGTCAGCACCTGACGGCTGAAGCGGCAAAAGTAATTGTTGTACTTACGCTGCTGTTATGCGCGCTCATTAGCGGCTGGTTTGCTGCGGGTTGGTTGGTGGCAGCGATGGGTGTCACGCTATTAGGTCACCTGCTTTCAGTTTTTATTATTCGCTAAATAAAACATAAAACGAATCATGTCATCCAGCAACGAATCTATCACCCCCTCAGAATATATTGAGCATCACCTGCAAAATCTACGGATTAGCATAGGGGAAGGCGGCTTTTGGCAGCTCGATGTTGACTCTTTGGTGATGTCTATAATTGTTGGAGTGATTGGTTTGGGCGTTTTCTGGCTGGTTGCCCGCCGCGTGACTGCCGGTGTGCCTGGCCGTATGCAGGGATTCGTCGAGTTGGTGCTTGAGTTTGTCGATAACACCGTCAAGGATGTCTTCCCCGGCGACCGTAAATTTTTGGGCCCGCTGGCACTGACTATATTTGTGCTGGTGTTCATGATGAACCTGATGGATTTGATCCCGCTCGATTTCGTCGCCAAAGCAACCGAAGCGATGGGCCTGCCGCATTGGAAAGCGGTTCCATCCACTAATTTGAGCGTCACCTTCGCGATGTCGTTCACGGTATTTATCCTGATCATTTTCTTTAGTTTCAAAGCTAAAGGTGTGGGCGGATTTGTTCACGAGTTATTTACGGCGCCGTTTGGTTCACATCCCGCATTATGGATATTCAATTTTTTGATAAATATCATCGAACTGGTCTCAAAGCCGGTCTCGCTTGGCATGCGTTTGTTCGGCAATATGTATGCAGGCGAATTGATCTTTATGCTGCTAGGCATGCTGGGCATGTTGGGCGGCATATTCACGGCCAGCTCGATTATATTGAGTTGGGGTTGGGCCGTATTTCATATCCTGATTATTCTGCTCCAGGCTTTTATTTTTATGGTGTTGTCCGCGGTTTATATCGCGATGGCTCAAGAACATCATTGATCCGATTTGATTCAATAATTTGTAATTAATGCAACCCAAACTAGTAACCGTTTTCGACCACGAAAGGAAAACAAAATGGCACAGTTCATCGCCCTCGTTCAATCCAATATGGCTCTCGCTATCGGCATGATTATCGGCCTAGGCGCATTAGGCGCCTGTGTTGGTATCGGCATCATGGGTTCCAAGTTTCTGGAATCGGCAGCACGTCAGCCCGAGCTAATTCCGCAATTGCAAAAATTTATGTTTTTGTTGGCTGGTCTGATAGACGCGGCGTTCTTGATCGGCGTGGGTATTGCGATGTTCTTTGCGTTTGCTAACCCCCTCCTGTCGAAGATTGTTTAGTTCCGATCCACTGATTTGAAGAAAGGGTCGTCGTTATGATGCCCAATGCGACGTTGTTTGCGATGGCGGTGTGGTTTGCGCTGCTGATTGCATTTGCGTACAAATTCATTTGGCCGCCGCTAATGACGGCCATTGATACCCGCAACAAGAAAATCGCTGAAGGTTTGGCCGAAGCCGAAAAAGGTAAAGCTGCGTTTGCCGAAGGTCAGAAGCAAAAAGATGTGCTAATGAAAGAAGCGCGCCAAACCGCGACTGAAATGAAGGCGTTGAACGACAAGCAGGCACAACTGCAAATTGATGAAGCTAAGGTGCAAGCCAAGGTGGAAGCAGATCGCATTATTGCTGCGGCATACGCTCAAATCGATATGGAAAAGCAAAAAGCCAAAGAACAACTTCGTGATCAGGTGGCCGCTCTGGCAATTGCGGGTGCGGAAAAAATCCTGAAGCGCGAAGTAGATGCGAAAGTACATGCAGACATGTTGAGCCAGCTGAAAGCGCAACTGTAATGGCCGAGCTGACTACCGTTGCCCGTCCTTATGCCGAAGCGATTTTTCGTTCAGCCGTGGAGGGCAATGATGTGACAGGTGTGGGTGCCAAGCTGAAATCGTTCGGCGTAATTGCCGCGAATCCGCAAATGGCCTCATTGGTCGGTAACCCCAATGTGAGCGCTGCTGAAAAAGCCAATTTGATGGGCAGTGTAGCCGGCGGCAATGTGCCCGCTGCGCTTGCGAACGCCGTGCTGCTGTTGATTGGTAATGGCAAGGCATCGCTGCTACCGTTTATTGCCGAGCATTTTGAGCGTTTGCAGCGCGAGCATGATGGTGTGGTGAAGGCGACCATTACCAGCGCCTTTCCGATTTCGGATGCGGACAAGGCGGGCATGGTGGACGCGTTAGCGAAGAAATACGGTAAACGAGTTGAAGCGGTTGTGACGGTGGATGAGTCGTTGATCGGCGGCGCACGCGTGCAGGTGGGCGACGATGTCGTTCACGCCTCGGTGCGCGACACCCTAAATAAAATGGCTCACGCGCTAGTGCAGTAATGCTTAATTTGTAATGTGCTCACGCGCAATCACGCGCGCGGGCGAAAACTGAATTTAGAATATTAGTATCGGAGTTTTAAATGCAAATCAACGCCGCCGAAATCAGCGAACTGATTAAGTCAAAAATTCAAGCTATGCCGACGGCCGCCGAGAAGCGTTCCGAAGGTACTGTTATTTCAGTGACCGACGGTATTTGCCGCGTTCACGGCTTGGCTGATGCCATGCAGGGTGAAATGCTGGAATTCCCTGGCGGCACCTTCGGCCTTGCGCTGAACCTCGAGCGCGACTCGGTTGGCGCGGTGGTGTTGGGCGAATATCAGCATATTTCTGAAGGCGACACGGTCAAGTGTACGGGTCGCATTCTGGACGTGCCTGTCGGCCCTGAACTCAAAGGCCGTGTGGTCAATGCACTGGGTCAGCCGATTGATGGCAAGGGCCCGATTAACGCCAAGATGACCGACATTATTGAGAAGGTGGCGCCCGGCGTTATCGCCCGTAAATCAGTTTCGCAGCCGCTGCAAACGGGGCTGAAATCCATTGACGCGATGGTGCCAGTCGGTCGCGGTCAGCGCGAATTGATTATCGGTGATCGTCAAACGGGTAAAACAGCCGTGGCGATTGACGCGATCATTAATCAAAAAGGCAAGGACGTTACCTGCGTTTATGTCGCAGTTGGTCAAAAAGCATCGACCATTGCTAACGTAGTGCGCAAGCTCGAAGAGCACGGCGCCATGAGCTATACGATTGTGGTTGCATCGTCTGCGTCTGAATCGGCTGCGATGCAATTCGTGGCGCCGTATTCGGGCTGCACGATGGGCGAATATTTCCGCGATCGCGGTGAAGATGCATTGATTATTTATGACGATCTTTCCAAACAGGCCGTGGCGTACCGTCAGATCTCATTATTGCTCCGCCGCCCGCCGGGCCGCGAAGCTTATCCAGGTGATGTGTTCTACTTGCACTCGCGTTTGTTGGAGCGCTCTGCCCGCGTGAACGAAGACTATGTCGAGAAATTTACCAACGGTGCAGTTAAAGGCAAAACCGGTTCATTGACTGCCTTGCCGATCATTGAAACCCAGGCCGGTGACGTTTCGGCGTTCGTGCCGACCAACGTGATTTCGATTACCGACGGGCAGATTTTCCTGGAAACCGATTTGTTTAACGCCGGCATTCGTCCTGCGATTAACGCCGGTGTATCGGTATCCCGTGTGGGTGGTGCTGCACAAACCAAAATCATGAAGCGTAAAGATACCGGCGCGGGAGTGCGTTTGGCGCTCGCCCAGTATCGTGAATTGGCGGCGTTTGCGCAGTTTGCATCGGACCTGGATGAAGCTACCCGTAAGCAGCTTGAACGCGGCAAATTAGTCACGGAGCTGATGAAGCAATCGCAGTATTCGCCAATGCAGGTTTGGGAAATGGCATTGAGCTTGTTTGCAGTGAACAATAATTACATGGATGACGTAGAGGTAAGTAAAGCGCTTGCGTTTGAAAAATCCCTACGCGATTTCGTGAAATCAAAATATGCCACGCTGATTGATTCGATAGATAAAGCTAACAACTTATCCGAAGCGGACGAAAAAGCATTGCACGCAGCCGTTGCAGACTTCAAGAAAACGGGTGCGTACTAAACTTACCAGGTCAGTTGTTTCGCTAATAATTTTATAGCGAGACACAAAGGGTTTAAGAAGATCATATGGCAGGCTCAAAAGAAATTCGCACCAAGATCAAGAGCGTCGAAAACACGCGCAAGATCACCAAGGCCATGGAGATGGTGGCAGCAGCCAAGATGCGCAAGGCGCAGGAACGGATGCGCGCGGCCCGTCCGTATGGTGAAAAAATCCGCAGCGTCGCCGCCAATTTGTCGCATGCGAATCCCGACTATAAACATCCATTTTTGATGAAACGAGATGTGGTTCGTAATATCGGCGTCATCATGGTCACCTCAGACAAAGGTCTGTGCGGTGGTTTAAATACCAATGTGATGCGCTTGATGGTGACCAAGATCAAAGAGTGGGAAGGTACTGCTGGCAAACCCGGCGCCAAAGTTCAAGCGACTGCGATTGGCACCAAAGGTTTTTCATTTTTACAGCGTTACGGGATTCCGGTGGTGTCGCATGTTTTAGGCTTGGGTGATAAGCCGCATTTAGACAAAATGATTGGCCCGGTGAAGATTCAGCTCAATGCATTTAGCGAAGGCAAAATCGACGCATTGTATTTGTGCTACACCCAATTTGTTAACACCATGAAGCAAGAGCCGGTGTGCGAGCAACTGTTACCGCTGACCGGTGAAACACTGGGTGCGCCCAACTCTTCATGGGATTATATTTACGAGCCAGATCCACAAGTGGTGCTCGATGAATTGCTGGTACGTTATGTTGAAGCTATTATTTATCAGGCCGTGTCGGAAAACATTGCGTCAGAACAGTCCGCGCGTATGGTGGCCATGAAATCAGCGACCGACAATGCAAAAAAAGTCATTGATGATTTGAAGCTGACCTACAACAAAGCGCGTCAAGCAGCGATCACGAAAGAATTGTCAGAAATCGTTGGTGGCGCAGCGGCTGTTTAGTCGCCAGCGCTCGTCAAATACAGAATTCGAATTAAATTTAGTCTAGGAATTAATCATGAGCCAAGGAACAGTCGTTCAGTGTATCGGTGCGGTGGTGGATATTCAGTTTCCCCATGGTTCCATCCCGAAAGTCTACGAAGCGCTGACGCTGCAAGATAGCGAACAGGCCAGCTTTGCTGAAAAAGGTCTGACCTTCGAAGTCGAGCAACAGCTTGGTGATGGTGTGGTGCGTTGCATCGCGATGGGCTCCTCCGATGGCATCCGCCGCGGCATGAAAGTGAATGGTACGGGCGCCGGCATTCGTGTGCCGGTTGGCTTGGGTACGCTTGGCCGTATTATGGACGTGCTGGGTCGCCCGATTGACGAGCAAGGCCCGATCCAATGTGAAGAGCGCCGCGAGATTCATCAAGCCGCGCCAAAGTTTGATGAGTTGTCACCATCCGTTGATTTGCTCGAAACCGGCATTAAAGTGATTGACTTGATCTGCCCGTTTGCCAAAGGCGGTAAGGTTGGACTGTTTGGCGGCGCGGGTGTGGGCAAGACCGTGAACATGCTCGAGCTCATTAACAACATTGCCAAAGAGCACTCGGGACTTTCCGTCTTCGCCGGTGTGGGTGAACGTACTCGTGAAGGTAATGATTTCTATCACGAGATGACGGATGCAGGCGTTATCAACAAAGACGACCTTTCGAAATCCAAGGTGGCAATGGTGTTCGGCCAGATGAACGAGCCGCCCGGTAACCGTCTGCGTGTGGCGCTTTCCGGCTTGACGATGGCGGAGAAATTCCGCGATGAAGGCCGTGATATTCTGTTCTTCGTTGATAATATTTATCGCTACACCTTGGCTGGTACCGAAGTGTCCGCGTTGCTGGGCCGTATGCCGTCGGCGGTGGGTTATCAGCCCACACTGGCCGAAGAAATGGGTGTGCTGCAAGAGCGTATCACCTCCACCAAGACGGGTTCGATTACGTCGATTCAAGCCGTGTATGTGCCCGCCGATGACTTGACCGATCCATCACCTGCGACAACATTTGCTCACCTGGATGCAACTGTGGTTTTGTCGCGCGATATTGCGTCGCTCGGTATTTATCCGGCGGTAGATCCACTGGATTCGACCTCACGTCAGATTGATCCAAACGTCATCGGCGAAGAGCATTACACCGTGACCCGCCGTGTACAAGCAACCTTGCAGCGTTATAAAGAATTGCGTGACATTATTGCGATTCTGGGTATGGATGAGTTGTCGCCTGAAGATAAATTGGCGGTGGCGCGCGCACGTAAAATTCAGCGCTTCTTGTCACAGCCATTCCACGTCGCTGAAGTTTTCACCGGCTCGCCCGGCAAATATGTATCGTTGAAAGAAACTATTCGCGGCTTCAAAATGATTGTCGATGGCGAATGTGATGCGTTGCCCGAACAAGCGTTTTATATGGTCGGCGGGATTGATGAGGCGTTTGAAAAAGCCAAGAAAATGAATTAAAGAATTTCGATAAAAGTAAAAACCTACTTTTATCGGTTTTGATTTAACAAAAATGACTAGCAAAGCCGGATCATTTTTGGCTTAACGTAAAACCAAAATCGTAGTAAAGCGAAAGACTCAAATGGCAACACTACACGTCAACATCGTTTCTGCTGAACAAGCCATCTTCTCAGGTGAGGCCGAAATGGTGGTTGCACCGGGTGAAACGGGTGAGCTGGGCATTTTGCCAGGGCATACACCGTTGTTAACACGCATTCGTCCTGGCACGGTCAAGGTCAAGCTGGCGGGGCAACAGCAAGATGAAGTCATTTATGTCTCTGGCGGCATTTTGGAAGTACAGCCTAAAAGCCTAACTATTCTTGCCGATACCTCGATTCGAGCGCATGACCTGGATGAGGCTAAAGTTAAGGAGGCTAAACGCCAAGCGGAAGAAGCGCTTACTAACCGGGCGAGCGGCCAAGACAGAGCACTTGTGGTAGCGGAGTTGGCTCAATTAGCGGCTCAGCTGCAGGCCATTCAAAAATTGCGCAGAAAATAAATAATTGCGGTACAATAAATTGCCGTAACGGTTTAGAGGCGAAATACAATTTTAGGCAGCGGATTAATTCCCGCTGCCTTTTTCTTTTTGTGTGAACCAACTTTCGCACTTTGTCTTGTTAATAGATTCGTTGAGAGTTTGCAAAAATGACTTCTGCAACCCAGCCCATCGATTCAAACAATCCGTCCAGCATCGCGCTTAATCACACACCCCTCAGTATTATTGTGCTGGCAGCAGGGCAAGGCAAACGCATGCACTCAGCGCTATCCAAGGTCTTGCATCCGATCGCCGGTAAATCCATGTTGGCACATGTGCTGGCAGCGGCAGCTCAACTGAGGCCCGATAGCATATATGTAGTTTATGGTCACGGCGGCGAAGCGGTGCGCGCAGCCTTCACTAAACAGCCACTCATCTGGGTCAAACAAGATCCGCAACTCGGCACCGGTCATGCGGTATTGCAGGTATTGCCACAATTGCCATCTGTTGGCGTCACGTTGGTGCTGTATGGCGATGTGCCGCTCATCAGCGCTTCCACATTAGCCAAGCTGGTGGCGACCGCGCGCCACCATACCCTTACTTGGTTAACGATGACCGTGGCCAACCCTAAAGGCTTGGGGCGTGTCTTGCGCGATGAGCACGACGAAGCGGGTGAGCGTAACGACGATAGTAGGGGCCAGGTTGTCGCCATTATTGAAGACAAAGATGCCACTGATGCTCAGCGCCATATTCACGAAATTAATACCGGCTTTATGGCTTGTCCAACTGCGCTGCTCAAAAAATGGTTGCCTGAAATAAACAATCACAATGCACAGGGCGAATATTATTTGACCGATATTCTGGCGCTTGCAGTTGCGCAAGGTTATGCAGTGAAAACCTTGTCACCCGATGCCGAATTCGAAATTACCGGAGTCAATAGCAAAGCCCAGCTTGCTGAATTAGAACGAATATACCAGCGTGAGCAGGCCTATCGATTAACGTCGACAGGGGTTTCGCTGATTGACCCGGCGAGGTTTGATGTGCGCGGAGAATTGACCACAGACGAAGATGTGGTAATTGATGTGAACTGTATTTTCGAAGGGCAGGTACATCTCGGCGCCCGCACCAAAGTGGGTGCAAACTGCATTCTGCGAAATTGCAAAATAGGCGCGGATACCGAGGTCTTGCCGTTTTCGTTTATCGACGGCGCTGAAATCGGTCAACGCGCGCGCATCGGCCCCTACGCTCGCATTCGTCCTGACACCGCGCTCGCAGACGGCGTGCATATCGGCAACTTTGTAGAAATTAAAGCCAGCATTGTTGGTGCAGGCAGTAAGGTTAATCATCTATCCTACGTCGGTGACGCAAGCGTTGGCGAAAACGTCAACATCGGTGCGGGCACGATTACCTGCAATTACGATGGGGCCAACAAGCACCGCACCGTCATTGAAGATAATGTCCACATTGGTTCTGATGTGCAGTTAGTCGCACCCATCGTGGTCGGCAAAGGCGCAACTATCGCGGCGGGTACGACCGTATGGAAAAACGCAGCAGCGGGCGAGCTTACGCTTAACCAGAAGACCCAGATCACTGTGGCCAACTGGAAACGCCCTGCCAAAAAAGTTGAGTGATTTAATGAAGGTCATATTTTTTGGTGCGACCACCGCCGACGATGCTTTATCATCCTAGGCCCAAAAGCAGCACACCCGCAAACACTAGCATTGGCGAGGTTTTTGAGCCATTAGCCATCAGTCTTCCGCATAGTATCTTTACAAAGCTTCTTCATTAAGCACCTCCCGCCCGCACTACTATGAATGACACCACAGATTTCAGTCGCCGTTTTACCCTTGAAAACCTGGAGATTCGCGGACAAGTGGTCAGGCTTTCAGATGCATGGCGCAGTCTGATTGCAGGCCGGCATTACCCATCGCATGTGGTGAGTTATTTGGGAGAAATGGCCTGCGTGTCCGTGCTGGTAGGAGCAGGTTTAAAACATAAAGGTCGCGCTACCTTACAAATTCAGGGTGGGGCTATCGCCAAGCTTGCGGTGGTGGATTGCACTGACGCGCTGGGCATTCGCGGCATGGCGTCATTTGAAGCAACAGGCGCGCCTTCCACATTTGCGGACTGGGTGAGCGGCGGGCGCGTGGCGTTAACCGTTGCACATGCCGACACGGGGCAAATGTATCAAAGTATCGTGCCCGTTTCGGGTCTGACGGTGGCCGAGTGCTTTGAACATTATTTTGATCAATCCGAACAGCTACCCACCCACCTTTGGTTGGCCGCAAACGAAGGCGGGGCGGGTGCTTTGCTATTGCAAAAATTACCGGGTGCCGACGCTAAAGATGCCGACGGTTGGGCGCGCGTTGAGCAATTCGCGGCATCCGTAAAGGCGGATGAGCTGATCACGCTAGATGCCGAGGTCTTATTACAGCGGCTTTTCCATGAGGAAGATGTCAGGCTCTATGAGCCCAAACCCGTTTTCAGCGGTTGCCGGCGCGATGAAGAAAAAGTAAAAAACATGCTGCGCTCGTTAGGTCGTCATGAGCTTGATGCCACGCTCGCCGCGCTGGGCGAAATCATCGTTAAAGACGATATGTGCAATGAGGAATATCGTCTTGATCATGACGATGTCGCCGCGCTATTTGATGAAGATAATCCGGCATGAGCACAGCGCAGGATGACATGCCGGCCGTCACAGCTGAGGCCGCGGCTGCAGGCCCGCTGTCTGGTTTAAAAGTAATCGAAATGGGTACACTGATTGCGGGGCCATTTTGTGGTCGCTTGCTCGCGGAATTCGGTGCAGAAGTGATCAAGATCGAAGCGCCCGCGGATGCGTCAGGCGGTGGTGGCGATCCATTGCGAACATGGCGAAAATTACATAATGATGGCGATACCAAAACCTCGCTCTGGTGGTATGCGCAGGCACGCAATAAAAAATCAGTCACCGCCAATTTGCGTGAAAAAGAAGGCCAGGAAATTGTGCGTAAGCTCATTGCGAGCGCAGATATACTCGTCGAAAATTTCCGCCCGGGCACCCTCGAAAAATGGGGCCTAAGCTACGAAGTCCTTGCCAAAGAAAATCCCAGGCTCATCATGGTGAGACTCTCCGGCTTTGGCCAAACCGGCCCGTACAAAGATCGTGTAGGTTTTGGTGCGATTGGCGAATCAATGGGCGGTATGCGCTACATCACCGGCTATGCAGATCGTGCGCCGGTGCGGGTCGGCATCTCGATCGGTGATTCACTGGCGGCCATGTACGGTGCGATGGGCGCCTTGATGGCGCTGCATCATCGCCATCAAACCGGGCGCGGGCAGGTGGTTGATGTGGCTTTGTATGAAGCCGTTTTTTCCATGATGGAATCGATGTTGCCCGAGTATGGCATGACTGGTTTTGTGCGCGAGCGCACCGGGGCATCGTTGCCTGGCATTGTGCCGTCCAATACCTATAGATGCAGTGATGCACAATATATTGTGATCGGCGCGAATGGCGATTCCATTTTCAAACGCATGATGCACGCCATTGATCGCGCAGACTTGGCCAATGACCCCGCGCTGGCCGACAATGCGGGGCGCACCCTGCGTACGCAAGAGCTGGACGCAGCCATCGGCGCATGGACTGCAGCCCACACGCTTGCGGCAGCGCTGGTTGTTTTAGAAAAAGCAGATGTGCCGGCCGCTCGAATTTATTCCATTGCCGATATAGTGCAAGACATGCAATTCCAGGCGCGTGGCATGATCGAAAAACATCAGCTGGGTGATAATGAATCATTGCTATTGCCCGGCATCGTTCCCAAACTATCAGCGACGCCGGGAAAAACCCGATGGATAGGCCCGAAGCTGGGCGAGCACACGACTGAAATCCTGCGCGGCCTGGGCTACGATAACGCGGTACAGGCTGAGCTTAAAACACGAGGAATTATTTGATGAGCCACAGCGCGGTCAGGCAACGCATTTATATCAATGATGTAGGGGTGCGCGACGGCTTTCAGATCGAGAAAATCTTTATTCCGACTGAGACCAAAATCGCCTTTATCGACCAGCTATCCCGAACCGGCTTGGCCAAAATTGAAGTCACCTCATTCGTGCACTCCAAGTTTGTGCCGAACATGGCTGATGCAGAAACAGTGCTTGCCCATATCCAGCGCATAGCGGGTGTCATCTACAGCGCGCTTACGCCTAACATCAGAGGTATGGAGCGGGCAGTAGCGTGTCATCAAGCGGGCGCAAAAATTGATGAAATGAATCTCTTTATGTCTGCCTCCGAAACCCATAACATGGCAAACGTGAAGCGTACCACCGCACAATCACTGGAAGATTTTGCAGTGATGGTGCCAATGGCAAAAGCGGCAGGCATTAAATTAAACGGCTGCATATCGACCTCATTTGGCTGTCCGTTTGAAGGTGGGGTGCCGGAGGCGCGGGTGCTGGATTTTGCGGCCCGCTATATCGAGCTGGGCTTTGACGGCGTTACCTTTGCAGATACCACCGGCATGGCTAATCCGCGGCAGGTTGAGCGCATGATGCGTGAAGCCATGAAGCGTTTTCCGCAAACCGAAATCACTCTGCATTTCCACAATACGCGCGGTATGGGTTTGGCCAATGTGGTGGCGGGTATTGCTGCCGGTGTGATGCATTACGACGCTTCGATCGCCGGTCTAGGCGGCTGTCCGTTTGCGCCCGGCGCAACCGGCAACATCTGTACCGAAGACTTGGTGAACATGTTGCAGGATATGGATTTTGATACGGCGATAGATCTCGATAAATTACTGGCCGCCGCGGTAAAAATTCCTGCCATTGTCGGCCATGAGGTACCGGGTCAGGTGATGAAAGCAGGCAAGACCATGCATCTGCATCCCGTGCCTGAAAAGTTGTACACGGCGTAGACATCATGGTTCTTAATGTTAAAAAACACCTCCTCGCGTCTTGTTGAATATTCGTGCGTTCGGCTAGGTTTGGCACAGCGCTTAATTTGAAGGGCATTAAATTGAAAAATTCGCATAGAGCAAAATTGATTGGCACAGACATCGCCCCAGGCCGGGTTGGTATCCTCGCAGCACTTACCATGCTTGCCGTGCTGGCCAGTATCAACGCCCGCGCGAGCGGCCTCGTTAACCTACCCACATTATCGCAAGACCAATTTACTAAACTTTCAAAAGATCTCGGCGCCGCGGCAGCCTACCGCGGCGTGACGCCCGGTAATTCACTGGGTATAACCGGTTTTGATATAGGCATTGAGCTCACCGAATCGAAAATCGAAAATTCAAATGCCTTGAAGCTGGCGGGTGGCAGCGACACCTCGACGCTCTTTATTCCGAAGCTGCACATCCACAAAGGCTTGCCAGCTGGATTCGATATCGGCGCATTTGTGAGCCGTATTTCAGGCGTAAATGCGTCACTGCTCGGTGCTGAAGTACGCTATCAAATTATTGAAGATGGATTAACCACGCCATCCGTCGCGTTGCGTTTATCCGGCAGCAAAGCGACTGGTATTTCGCAGGTTAATTTATCCACTATCGCGGTGGACGCCATGATTTCCAAAAAGCTCACATTCATCACGCCGTATGCGGGTATCGGCAGTGTGCGTACTGCCAGCGCGCCTAAAGTTGGCTTGCTTAAGGATGTAACCGCGACAGATTCGCGCGTGTTCGTTGGTGTAAACATGAATTTTTTAACCACCAACTTTGCGCTGGAAGCCGAAAAATTGGGTGGCGTTAATTCTATTTCAGGCAAGATTGGCGTGCGGTTTTAGTTACGGCGGTTCTAGTTAAGCGGTTTTATTTAATTAGCCGGTTTTAATTAGCACCAGGCCAGCCGTTTTTACATAAACATATCGGAGGGATCATGTTTAGAAAAATAATTAAATTTACTAACGCCATATTTGTTTCGCTTGCGTTTGGAATGCTGCTTGCATTGACTGCCGGTAGCACCGCCGCCCAGCCCCTCGAAAAGAAAAAAATCACCATCGCAGTCGGTGGCAAAAGCCTTTTTTATTATTTGCCGCTGACCATCGCCGAGCGCCAGGGTTACTTCAAGGATGAGGGTCTGGAGGTTGAAATTCCGGACTTTGCCGGTGGTGCCAAAGCGCTACAGGCACTGGTAGGTGGCAGCGCCGATCTGGTTTCGGGTGCGTTCGAGCATACGATTAATATGCAGGCAAAAAAGCAGCTCATCAAGGCGGTGGTGTTACAGGCAAATTTTTCGTCCATTGCACTGGTGATGAGCAAAGAAAAAGCGGCACAATATAAATCTGCCAAGGATTTGAAGGGCCTTAAAATTGGTGTTACCGCGCCAGGCTCATCGACTAATATGTTTGTTAATAACCTGCTGGCGAAAGCGGGCTTGAAACCGTCCGATGTGTCGATCATCGGCGCCGGTGCCGGCGCAGGTGCGGTGGCGGCAATGGAGAAGGGTGAGATTGACGCGATGTCGAATCTGGACCCGGTCACCAGCCAGCTGGAAGCCAGCGGCAAATATATTGCAGTCGCAGATAGTCGCACCGAGCGCGGCATGAAAGATTTATACGGCGGTGATTATTTGGCGTCATGCATCTATGCAAGCGATGAATTCATCAAGAAAAATCCCCAGACCACGCAGGCAGTCGTTAATGCGATGGTGCGCGCCTTACGCTGGCTCGCCAAGGCAAGCCCGGAGCAGGTGATGGCGGTAGTACCGGAGGCGTATTTATCAGGCAACCGCTCGCTGTATAAACAAGCGTTGCTCAAAAATATGATCGGCTATTCTACCGATGGCCAGATGACCATGAAGGCGGCGCAAAATGTTTACAACGTGCTAAAGCAATTCGAGCCCTCGGTGATGGCCGCGGGTGACAGTATCAAACTTGAGGCGACTTTTGATAACCGTTTCGCACTGAAAGCGGATGCGAAATATAAGTGAGCTAAGTGAGATGAGTGAGCTAAGTGAAACAAGTGAGCATGACGCATAAAACCGTGCATACATCTACCCACACCGCAACGCATCACACCGTAGCGTTGTCGCTTAATCATCTTAGCGTTACCTTTGCCGCTAAAGCCAGCAGTGCGAGCTATACGGCAGTTACCGATACCACGGTCAATATCGCCGATGGTGAGTTCGTTTCCGTGGTTGGCCCCACTGGCTGCGGCAAATCTACTTTGCTTAATATCGCGGCTGGTTTATTGCGGCCCTCATCAGGAGAGGTACGCGTATTTGGTGAGTTGCTAACTGGTATCAATGCCCAGGCCGGCTATATGTTTCAGGCCGAATCGCTGATGCCGTGGCGTTCTGCGCG
>JAYWCO010000020.1:0-3830 GCA_043780475.1 Burkholderiales bacterium
GTGTACTCGTGATAGTAGCCGCGCGGCTGTTTGGGCAGAGCGCGTTCGCGATTACTGAACACCACACCATCCTGGCTGTAAGGGAATTGCCCGCCTTTGCGAATGAAGCCCAAGGTTTCGCGCGCTTCTCTGGGCATATCGGCCAGCAGAACCAGCGGGAAATCGCCCAGTTTGGTGGTGGGCGCTTCGCGCGCCTGGCTGGGCTGAATCCAGATGGCCGCACCGGCCGTCAAAGCGATAAAAATGCAGGCGCTGAATAGCTTATGGGCCTTGCTGAAGTTGTTTAGGAAAGCATAAAAGGGCACTGTAAAAACTCCTTGTGAGTAAGGCGACGGACGGGCTACCCGCAACACTAATTGTTGGTTGATGATTTACTGGGGCAGTTTGGTTTGGTGCAATCCGCGTATAAATACAGGGAATGATCGTGAATATTGAAGCCGCGATCTTTGGCAATTTTAATTTGGCGTTTTTCAATTTCAGGGTCGTAAAATTCCTCAACTTTGCCGCACTGCAGGCACACCAGATGATCATGATGGCTGCCTTCATTTAGCTCGAACACTGCCTTGCCGCTTTCGAAGTGATGGCGCATCAAAAGCCCAGCCTGCTCAAATTGCGTCAGAACCCGATAGACCGTGGCGAGGCCAATCTCGGCATTTTCGTTGAGCAGCAATTTATAAACATCTTCAGCAGACATATGGCGCTGAGTGGATGTTTGAAACAGTTCGAGCACTTTCAGCCGAGGTAGGGTGGCCTTCAGGCCGATATTGCGCAAATCTTTGGATTCTGACATGTCGATATGAGCTGTCTTGGTATTGAAGGTGAGTAAGTGAACAATAAGAAAATAATAAGAGCACAACATAAGAATTGCAGGCGAGATAATCATAAGCCTTTTTGGTCTTCTTTTTTGGTCTTGCCTTTTGATCTTTTATAGCGCTTGGTTTTTTTAATAGCGCGATGGCGCTGTCGGTTATAATCTACGGCTGTGAAAAATGAATTCAGGGACTCGCATGAACGGTATGGTTACTTTAATTAAAACCTCAATCGCGGCAGCGACTTTGTTGATATTGGCAGGCTGCGCAGGTTTTGGTGTTTATAAAATCGATATACAGCAGGGCAATCTGGTTACCCAAGAGCAGGTAGCCAAAATCAAAACCGGTATGACCCGGCTTGATGTGCGCAATACGCTGGGCACGCCGCTGCTGCAGGATGTGTTCCATGCCAATCGTTGGGATTATTACTTCTCTGATGATCGCTCTACCAAATATGGCCCATTTGGCCGGGACAAACAACGCTTTGAGGTCACCGTCTATTTTGAAAATGAAAAAGTGGCCCGCATTGATGGTGTTGCATCGGCGGTAGAGATTCTGACCGGCGGGGGCGAGCGTCGCAAAACACCGAATGCCACGCCGCCTGGCGCACCACCGCCTAAATCGCAGAGCTGATTACGTATGAGCATCAGGCTTGCGATCACGGGTGCGGGCGGCCGGATGGGGCGGGCATTATTGGCCGCCGCCGCCCTTGATCATCAAGTGGTGATTGCAGCAGCTCTGGAACACGCCGCCAGCCCGCTAATCGGCGCCGATGTGAGCGGCGCTACGGTGAGCGCAGATGTTAATGCTGGCCTCGCACATTGTGATGTGCTAATAGACTTTACGCGCCCTGAAGGCAGTTTGGCGCATCTCGCTGCCTGCCAGCGAAATGGTGTGAATGCGGTGATTGGTACCACCGGTTTTAGTGATGCCGATAAGCAGGCGATTGCGGCATTTGCAGAATCTATCGCCATTGTGTTCGCACCCAATATGAGTATCGGCGTTAACGTCACCATGAAACTGATCGAGCTAGCGGCTAAATCGCTTGGCACGGATTACGATATTGAGGTGTTTGAAGCGCACCATAAAATGAAAGTGGATGCGCCCTCAGGTACCGCGCTGAAACTGGGTGAGATCGCAGCGCTGGCACGCGGCCAATCATTGGCAGAGGCCGGCATTTACGACCGACATGGTGTAACCGCCCCCAGAAAATCAGGTGATATCGGTTTTGCAGTGGTGCGCGCAGGCGACATCATTGGCGATCACACGGTTTATTTTGCGGGCACTGGCGAGCGCATCGAGATCACGCATAAATCATCGTCCCGCGAGAACTACGCAGAAGGTGCGCTGCGCGCGGCGAAGTTTCTGGCGAACAAAAAAGTGGGTCTGTTCGATATGCAGGATGTTTTAGGCTTGAAATAGTCGACAGCAAGGTTTATTCCTAACTTATGCCATTGCCTGAAAGCCACTTTTCAGGTACAATGTTTCCTTAATCGCGAAGCAATAAAAACGCGGGAAAGTGCCGGGCTTATGTCAATAGCTCAGGGCCTTTCCCTTTTTTTATGCCCTCGATTTCCCTCATGTTTTTTCATGGAGTCGCCCTTGCTGAATTCGTTGCCCGCTCTCCTGGTTCTCGCAGACGGCTCGGTATTCAAGGGCGTTTCAGTCGGCGCTGACGAAACCGGTGTGGGGGAAGTGGTGTTCAACACCGCGATGTCCGGCTATCAGGAAATCCTCACTGACCCATCCTATCAAGGGCAAATGGTCACGCTGACTTATCCGCATATCGGCAATACCGGCACCAATCCCGAAGATTGCGAATCAAATAAAACCTACGCAGCCGGTTTGATCATCAGGGATTTGCCGACGCTGGCTTCGAACTGGCGCATGACGGAAACACTGCCGGTCTATTTGAAGCGTAACAAGGTGGTGGCGATTGCGGGCATCGATACGCGGCGACTCACGCGTTTGATCCGCCAAAAGGGTGCACAAAATGGCTGTATTTTAAGCGGTTCGCATGATGATAATGCCGCGATCAAACAAGCGCACGCTCTGGCTAATACGGCGCCAAACATGTCGGGCCTCGATCTGGCCAAGGTCGTCTCGACCACCAGGCCCTACGATTGGAATGCCTCAACATGGGCGCTGGGCGTGGGTTTCAGTGTAATTGAGCAGATGAAATTTCACGTTGTCGCTTTCGACTACGGTATAAAACACAATATTTTGCGCATGCTCGCAGACCGTGGCTGCAAGGTAACGGTACTGCCGGCCCAAGCATCGAGTGCTGAGGCACTGGCGTTAAAGCCTGACGGCGTATTCCTGTCCAACGGCCCGGGCGATCCTGAGCCATGTGATTACGCGATCAAAGCGATTCAGGAAATCATTGCAAAAGATGTCCCTGTTTTTGGCATTTGTTTAGGCCATCAATTGCTGGGACTCGCATCCGGTGCCAAAACCATGAAAATGAAATTTGGCCACCATGGCGCGAATCATCCGGTGCAGGATTTAGCAACGAAAAAAGTTTACATCACCAGTCAAAATCACGGCTTTGCGGTGGATGAATCCACGCTGCCTGCGACCGTGCGGATCACGCATACATCTTTATTTGACGGCACTTGCCAAGGCATTGAACGTACTGACAAGCAAGCGTTCAGTTTTCAAGGTCATCCGGAAGCGAGTCCGGGGCCGCATGAAGTCGGGTATTTATTTGATAAGTTTGTGGCGATGATGGAGACGGCGCGTGCCAGTTAAGAAAGCGTTGGCGAAATCCGCCACTCGTCTTACGGCTGAGCAAGCGCTGGTTGAGTATGAAATTGTTCGCTCAAAAATTTCTATCGTGCGTGGTTTGCGGGTGATGTTTGCGCATGATTTGGCAGAGCTGTACGGCGTAGAAACTAAAGTGTTAATGCAGGCGGTGTGCAGAAATGTAGATCGCTTTCCTGACGATTTTATTTTTCAGCTTACAAATCAGGAATTCACCAACTTGAGGTCACAATTTGTGACCTCAAGTTTGGGTGGCAC
>JAYWCO010000021.1:0-17423 GCA_043780475.1 Burkholderiales bacterium
CCGTAACCAAAGCAGTCGTTTAATCCGAAAACCACCCCTCGAAAGAGCGGTGGTTTTTTGTTGGGCGATTGCGGCTTGGTGGTGATGGGGGCGAGTAAAAAAAATGAGCCGGTTTGGGCGAGTTCTCGCATTACGTAATAGAACAACCCATAAATGTTATGGGTCACCAATTTTATTTAAACCCCAACCAAGGATTCACCATGGACTTAGCCAGCATTGATCGGCACCGATTGCCCAACGCGCGCAGCAGATTTATACGCAACCCCGTGATCGTGTGCGCCCTGTCCCTGTCTATAGCAGCAGGATTTTTTGCCAACATGGCTACCGCGCAAATTTCGGTCAGCGCCAAGCAGGTGGCTACGGGTAGTTATCACACCTGCGCGGTGACCACGGCGGGCGGGCTCAAGTGCTGGGGCGCCAACGGCGAAGGCCAACTTGGCGCCGGCACCAATACAAATGGCAGCGCTATTGTTGATGTTGTCGGATTATCCAGCGGCGTTGCTGCGGTCAGCCTCGGTCTTTATCATTCATGTGCGTTAACCACTGGGGGTGGGGTGAAGTGTTGGGGCTCAAACGTCGACGGAAGACTAGGTGATAGCACCAACATAAACCGCAATACGCCAGTGGATGTCGTCGGCTTAACCTCTGGTGTTGCAGCAATTGCTGTTGGTGTTGGACAGTCCTGTGCACTCACTACCGCGGGTGGGGTGAAGTGCTGGGGCGCAAATTACAGTGGTGAGTTAGGTGACAACACAAGAGTGAATCGCAATGTGCCCGCTGATGTTATCGGCTTAACCTCAGGTGTGGCGGCGATTGCTGCGGGTGATTTAACCTGTGCGCTCACCACTGGCGGCGGCGTTAAGTGTTGGGGGTTCAACGCCAACGGCGCAGCGGGCGATGGCACGCTCACCTCGCACAACACGCCCGTAGATGTTGTTGGCTTGGCTTCTGGGACTAGCGCGATTGTTGTTAGTACCCATACCTGCGCCATAGCGACGGCAGGCAGCGCAAAATGTTGGGGCCCTAATTCATACGGCCCCATCGGTGATAACACCACCACCAATCGCTCAACACCGGTTGATGTCGTTGGGCTGTCTTCTGGCGTTGCCAGCATTGCGACGGGCGGTTCTCACACCTGCGCTGTCGTTAGTGGTGCAGTCAAATGCTGGGGCTTAAACGACGCAGGCCAGCTCGGTGACGCCACCAACACTCAGCGCAGTTCGCCAGTTGGCGTCAGCGGCCTGACATCGGGAATCGCCGCCGTTTCAGCCGGGGCTAAACATACTTGTGCGCTGACCACGGGCGGTGACATCAAATGTTGGGGATATAACCTCTACAGCCAATTAGGCGACGGCACCACCACAGATCGTCTCACCCCCGTCGATGTCGTAGGCTTCGCGGCCAGCACCACGACCCCACCCACACCGCAAACCCAAGTCATCGGCGGCATCAACTTGGGTGGCAGCGGTGGCAGTGCCCTGCTGGTGCGCTCACCTGACTCAGTGTTGAAAGCCGGTCGTCTGGTCAACAACCAATTCCAGTTCACGCCTATTGCAGATCCGGGTATCAACTTCCGTATCGTCGGCGCGGTTGATCTTAATAAAAGTGGCAAAGCCGATCTGATTTTTCAGGATATTACTCAAGGCGAATTTGGGGACGTCTCAGTTTGGCCCGGCTTTAATGCGAGTGCACAGTTCTTATTACGCAAGGTAAAACGGGTGTGGGATGTGCAGGCAGTGGGTGATTTGGATGGCGATGGCTTTGGTGATCTGGTGTGGCGCTATACCGTGGTCGCATCGCCTGATACCGGTGTTTCCTATATCTGGTTTACCAACGGCACTTCAGTTACGCAAGTACGCAAACGCGGTGGCGCACCGGTGACCTGGACATTGCTGGGTGCGGCCGACTTGAATGGCGATGGTGCGGCGGATATGGTGTATTTGAGCCCGGACAATAATCTGCGGGTGCTGATGGCGACCCCGAACCGTACCTGCGCTAATTTGAGTGCGGGTGCGATCCCGGCGGGATTTACGGCATTGAAGTTTGGTGACTTTACGGGCTCCGGCCGGGGCGATGTGTTGATCCGTAATTCGACTACGGGTCAAGTGCAATTGCTGTCGCTGAGTGCGGCGGGCTTGACGTTGCCGACTTACGCGGGTGCGCCGGATGACCAGAATGCCTCGTGTACGGCGAGTACCTTGGTGGTGAGTAGTCTGGCGAGAGGCTTGCCTGCGACGATGGCGGGCTGGCAGTTTTATGCGACGGGCGATTTTAATGGCGATGGCATCCTCGATCTGGTGTGGGTGCAGGCCGATGGCACGCTGATGGTTTGGCTGATGCAGGCGAACGGCGCGGCACCGGTGGTGATTGCGAATGCGGGCGCGGCACCGTTCTTTACGGCGGTAACGATACCGCCGGTATCCGGTGGCGATCTTTATAGCGCGGTGACGTCCAAAGCCAAGGCAGATTTTTTAGCACAATTGCCAGTCGCGTGTGCTGCTGTACAAACCTTTCCTGACGGCGCAAAAAACTATTCAAAGTGTCTGGAAAATAACACCACGCCCGCCACAAATATCAGCGCGCTAATGTGGTTTGGCGGCCTGCCATTTCAGACCGGATCGTCGTCAGTGAGTGGCCCTACCGATGGCACAGCGAAGGTTACCTACGGTAGCGGATTTAATGATGTTGCCATTGGTGACTCGTGCGCGATTGGCATTGTTGAGCCGTTCATACCAGCGCTTGTCACCGAGCTGAAAGGTACGACTTATGCTGGCGTGGTTGGCAAGCCGTTTAATTTCAACGGCACGGATAACGATGCGATTAGTGTGAATAGCAATGGCCGTGTTGTTGAATACACGATGACCAATGCCAATAGTTACAAATTGGAGATGCATCCAAATTTGGCGCTGTTTGACCCCAAGACTAGCGGCACCGAAGGTATTCTCGGCACCATTGCAGGCAGCAGCTTTACGGCGTACTTTGGCTGCACGAAATAGCCGCGAGCGCAAGCAAATCGGGTTTTCAGGTCTACAATTGGGGACGGATTAAGGCGGGTATGTTTAACTAAAGCGGCGCGCTTCAGTGCATATCCGTGTCCTCAACTAGGAGAGATTTCATGCAACTGCGCACCACCCGTTTTAATTTCATCCGCATGATTGGTCTCACATCTCGTCTCACATTCCGCCTCACACTAACCGCGTTGGCAGCGGCGCTCGCGGTCTCGGCCAGTATCCACATCGATGCCAAAGTCGTCACGGCCAAGCGCTACACCATTGAGCAATTCATGGCGACGACGAGCTTGGGCGGCGCGTCATTTAGCGCGGACGAAAAGCGCGTTTTGTTTCACAGCAATACCACCGGCATCTTCAACGCGTACACCTTGCCCGTAGCAGGCGGTGCGCCACAATCGCTCACCCAATCCACCACCGATACCACCTACTCGGTCAGCTTTTTCCCCAACGACGACCGAATTCTTTTTTCCCGCGATAAAGGCGGTGACGAAAATAGTCACCTCTATGTGCGCGAGCTGAACGGCGCTGAAAAAGATTTAACGCCCGGCGATAAAGTAAAAGCCAGCTTCTTTGCGTGGCATCCTGATGGTGCCACCTTTTATGTGTCGAGCAATGAACGTGATCCAAAATTTTTTGATCTCTACCGCTTTGACGCGACGACTTATGCGCGCAGCATGATTTACAAAAATGATCAGGCTTTTGCACTCGCCGCCATCAGCCGCGATGAAAAATGGATCGCGCTGAACAAAGCCAATACCTCACTCGATAGCGATATTTATTTATTCGATGTGGCGAAAAATGAGGCCAAACATATTACCCCGCACACCGGTGCCATCACCTTCAATGCAGCCACCTTCGATCCCGCATCGGCACGGCTATTTTTTCTCAGCAATGAAGGCAGCGAATTCACCGGGCTGCGCACCTACGATCTGGCGACCGGCAAAATCAGGGAACATGAAAACGCCGACTGGGATGTGGCCTACACCTACTTCTCGCCAGACGGCCGTTTCCGCGTGACCGGTGTGAATCAGGATGGCAGCACGGTGATTCGAATCGTCGAGGGGACAACTGAAAAACCGGTCTCGCTACCGAAGTTGCCAGGCGGTGAGATTCGCGGCGTGAGTTTTTCCAAAAGCGGCAATCGTATGGCTTTTTACGTGAACGGCGATCGCTCGCCCAGTAATTTATTCGTGTATGACTTTGCTTCCAAAAAAGTAAGCCAGCTCACCCAAAGTTTGAGTACGGAAATTAATTCAGCCGATTTGGTTGAAGCCCAAGTGGTGCGCTTCAAATCTTTTGATGGCATGGTCATTCCTTCGATTTACTACAAACCGTATGAAGCTTCAGCCAACCACAAAGTGCCTGCTATGATCTATGTTCACGGCGGCCCCGGTGGGCAGACCACTCGCGGCTACAACGCGCAGATTCAATATCTGGTCAACCATGGCTACGCCGTACTCGGTATTAACAATCGTGGCAGCTCAGGCTACGGCAAATCGTTCTTTGCGGCTGACGATCGCAAACATGGGCGCGAGCCGCTGTGGGATTGCGTAGAAGCTAAAACTTTCCTGGCCAGTTTGGGCTATATCGATCCTGAGCGCATCGGCATCATGGGCGGCAGCTATGGCGGCTACATGACGCTGGCCGCATTGGCATTCCGTCCGGAAGCGTTCAAGGTAGGGGTGGATATTTTTGGTGTGAGTAATTGGCTGCGCACCCTCGAATCAATTCCGCCCTACTGGGAATCGTTCCGCAAATCCCTCTATGAAGAAATCGGTGATCCAATCAAAGACAAAGCCATGCTGATGGCCACATCGCCGTTGTTTCACGCCAAAGAAATTCGCCGGCCGTTGTTAGTGGTGCAGGGCGCGAATGATCCGCGCGTGATCAAACCGGAGAGCGATGAGATCGTCGAGGCGGTTAAAAAGAATGGCGTGCCGGTTGAGTACCTCGTGTTTCCCGACGAAGGACACGGCTTTACCAAAAAGAAAAACCAGATGGAAGCGAACCAGAAAATTCTGGAATTTCTGGATAAATATTTAAAGAAGGATTGATCGCGTCACCATGAATCATGGCGGGTTAAGAACAACGTAATAAATGCTTCGAAAAACTCTATATCTGGCGCAGCTTTTCAGCCCTTTTTGGCCGGAGCACCTCGCCAGTATTAGAGTTTCAATTTCACTAAAAGAATAGTCAAAACCACGTCTTCAGCCAAGCAAAGTAAGGTTAATGGCAATGCGGTAAAGGCAGTGCGGATGCGATAATGATGTATGTAATTGTAGTAGTATTTTTTTACACATCAGTTTCGCTTGCCTATTTAGCCCTCGCGCACCGCATGCGCTGTTTCATCTCTTGCATACTTCGACACATCCTTAACACCTTAGCTCATGACCATCTTAAAAAACGACACCTTTCTCCGCGCGCTAATGCGTCAGCCGACTGCATACACACCGATCTGGATCATGCGGCAGGCGGGGCGTTATTTGCCCGAGTACAAAGCAACACGGGCGAAAGCGGGCAGCTTTTTAGGGCTGGCTAAAAACCCCCACTATTGCACCGAAGTAACCCTACAGCCGCTGGATCGATTCCCGCTGGATGCGGCGATTTTATTTTCGGATATTTTGACCATACCCGATGCGATGGGGCTGGGGCTGTATTTTGCTGACGGCGAGGGACCCAGATTTGAACGTCCGCTGCGCACCGAGGAAGATGTACAGCGCCTGCCGTTGGCGGATATGGATTCACTGCGATATGTGACCGTCGCGGTCACCCAGATTCGCGGCGCGCTGGATGGTCGAGTGCCGTTGATCGGCTTCGCGGGCAGCCCGTTTACGCTCGCCTGCTACATGATTGAAGGCGGGGGCTCGGATGATTTTCGTTTAACCAAAACCATGATGTTTCAACGCCCTGATTTGTTGCACGCCATCCTCGACAAAAATACCGAGAGCGTGATCACTTACCTGAATGCGCAAATTGATGCCGGCGCGCAGGCCGTGCAGCTGTTTGATACCTGGGGCGGCGCGCTATCACATCATGCTTATCAAACTTTTTCGCTGCCTTACGCCAAGCGCGTGATGGCTGGCCTCAAACGCGAACACGAAGGCCGCGTGGTGCCGCGTATTTTCTTTACCAAAGGCGGCGGCTCGTGGCTCGAGCCTATGGCGACTATCGGCGCGGATGCGCTGGGGCTTGATTGGACAATTCAGATTGGTGACGCTAAAAAACGTGTAGGTCACCAAGTTGCATTGCAGGGCAATCTCGATCCACTGACCCTGTTTGCGCCGCCGGAGGTTATTGCGCGCGAGGTCGAACAGGTTTTAAACGATTTTGCGTATGACAAAAACGCCACCGGCCATGTGTTTAATTTGGGTCATGGGATTTCACAATTTACCGATCCCGCGCATGTGGAAGCGCTCGTTCACGCCGTTCACCGCGCCAGCGCTAGGGAATAGCGTTTTATGGCGGTGTCAAGCCCCTTTTTTTCAAACCGTGCTAAAAAACAACTTGCTTATGCACAGAAAGCTTGTTCTCGCAAAATAGCGCTGCTTTTTGCGAAGCTGCTGCAAGTAATTGCCGTAACTTGATAATTTCAAAAGAGTTTTTTCATATTTTTATATTTTTCCTGATGTGCCAGCCCGATTGTGACGGGGCTATTTCATCACCGGTCGTGAGCTATGCACAAAGTTATCCACAGGCTGGTGTGGCAGCCTTTTATACCGCATCCTCTCGCCTGGATTGACTGTTGTGACGCCATTTAAAGCCCTGCCTTTACCTTTACCATCGCTTGGCCCACACCGGGCGAGGATCGTGATCGTGCGGGTAGCGCTGGATTTGCCGGTTGCGACGCTGTTCGATTTTTCATTGCCCACTGAGGAAATAGCAGCCATCAAATCATCACCAGGCAAGCTGGATGATTTGATCGGTCGTCTTGCGGTGGTGCCATTTGGGCCCAAAAAATTGGTCGGCGTCATTGTCGACATCACCCATGCAACCTCGGTGCCAAGCGAAAAACTAAAAGCGGTGCTGCATATTCAGCACAACTTGCCAGCCTTTTCAGCGAGTGATCTCGCCCTTTTCAGGTTTTGCGAGGGCTACTATCATCAGTCGTTTGGTCAGATTGCGCTCAATGCCATTCCACCGGGCATGCGCGTGCCGACATCAAACGCCGTCGTGCACGCGGTAACGCGACGGGTACAACCAAAAATCATGACCATCACCGCGAGCGGCCGCGAAGCGCTGCCGAATTTGCCGGCGCGTTCAGTGGTGCAGCGTACCATCCTCCAATCGCTGATCACGCATGGCCCGCAGGATGCAACCGCCATCAAGATGCGCCATGAGGGCGCCGTCGCCTCACTCGGCGCTCTCCTGCGCAAGGGCTGGGTGAACGCGCAAGCATCGCCAATGCCCGCCGCTTTTGTGACGAGCCCTGCGCTACCCACACCAGCCGGGCACACATCAGCAATTGAATTTTCGGATCCCAAGCCGCTGAACGCCCAACAAACCCGCGCGCTGGCGGCCATTGTTGGGGGCGCTGGTCAGTTTGCGGCATTTTTGTTGGCGGGTATTACCGGCAGCGGCAAAACTGAGGTTTATCTGCACACCATTCGCCATACCCTGGAGCAGGGCCATCAGGCGCTGATATTGGTGCCAGAAATTAATTTATCGCCAGCTTTCGTACGTGCCGTGGCGGCCCGATTCCCCACCGCACAGGTGGCGCAGCTGCATAGCGGCATGGCGCAGATGCCGCGCATGACGGGCTATCTGGACGCACAATCCGGCCGCGCTGATATTGTCATCGGCACGCGGCTGGCGGTGTTCACGCCGATGCCACGTCTAGGCTTGATCGTGGTGGATGAAGAACACGATGCCTCATTCAAGCAACAGGAAGGCTTCCGCTATTCGGCGCGTGATGTGGCGGTATTCCGCGCGCATGCAGCAGGCTGTGCGGTGGTGCTGGGCTCGGCTACGCCATCGTTTGAGACGCTGAATAATGTAGCGCGTGAGCGCTTTGTCGCACTCGCATTAACCGCACGTGCAACCCCGGATGCAAAGCTACCCTGTGTTGATTTTATTGATCTCAATCTCGAACGAACTACTGACGGCCTCACCGCTGGCCTGATTCGCGCCATCGAGGAAACCGTGAAACGCGGCGAACAGGCGCTGGTGTTTATTAATCGTCGCGGCTTCGCCCCTGCACTGGTCTGTGCGCAATGCGGCACCATGCCGGAATGTGCACGCTGCACCGCTAAGTTGGTGTTTCATAAAAACGAGAACCGCCTTAAATGCCATCATTGCGGTTACCAAACCCGCGTACCGACCAGTTGTACGCGCTGCGGCAGTCATGAATTAATCGCCGCAGGCCAGGGCACCGAACGTGTCGAGGCGGCCCTGCAAGTAGCACTGCAGGCCAGCTTGCCGCAGGTACGCATGGCACGCGTGGATCGCGATTCCACCCGCAAGCGTGGCTCAGCCGAAAAGATTTTTGACGCCGCCGCCAAAGGCGAGCTGGATGTGCTGGTGGGCACGCAGATGCTTTCAAAAGGTCATGATTTTCCGAAGCTCACGCTGGTCGGCGTAGTCAATGCGGACGGCGCCATGTTCTCGGCTGATTTTCGGGCATCGGAACGACTGGCCGCACAACTCATGCAAGTCGCTGGCCGCGCTGGGCGCGCCGCGCTGCCAGGGCGTGTGCTGATTCAAACCCGCTTTCCGGCTCATCCGCTATATCAGGCTGTGGCTGCGCAAGATTACGCACGCTTTGCCGACATCGCCATGGCGGAGAGGCGTCATGCCGCGTTACCGCCGTTTTCGTTTTTAGCGTTATTGCGCGCCGAATCAAAGCAGGCGGAGTCCCTCGCCAAATTTATGACTGATGCCGCAAACACCGCGCAAACACTGGCGCTTGAGCATGGGGTGCATGTGTGGGACCCGGTGCCGCCGACGCTGGCGCGCAAAGCGGGCTATGAACGCCGACAGCTCATGGTGCAGACCGCCACCCGTGCCGCGCTTCAGCGTTTCCTGGCCCAGTGGCTAATCACCGTGCGACAACGCGAAGTACGCGCCGTCAAATGGGTCATCGATGTTGACCCGCTTGAGGTTTAGCTGAATGTTGGCTAAATAAATTGAAGAAGTGCCGAATGATCAGAACGACAATCCAGGTTGAAAATTAGGCTGAAAATCAGCTTGCCGTTATAATCATGGACTAACTTCTGAAATAATCATGTCCACATTTATTGATAACAAAAGCGCGGTTGCCACGCTCTTCCAAACAGCGCTCATCCATGCCTATCCCGCGCTGGCAAACGACGCCTTTACGATTGAAGTTGAAAAACCCAAAAATCCAGATCACGGGCATTTTGCGGTCAATAGCGCGTTGCAATTAGCCAAAAAACTGGGCGCAAAACCGCGTGATATTGCGGAAGCAATTGTGGCTGCATTGCCACCGTCTGATTTGCTTGCCCATAAACCCGATATTGCAGGCCCGGGATTTATCAATATTCGGCTGTCCCTTGCTGCTGAAACACGAGTGGTCGGCAGCATCTTTGCGGCCACTGACGCATTTGGCAAAAGCCAGGCGGGCG
Organism: Burkholderiales bacterium; assembly: GCA_043780475.1. GTDB lineage: Bacteria > Pseudomonadota > Gammaproteobacteria > Burkholderiales > Usitatibacteraceae > UKL13-2. The sequence continues at coordinate 9,593 of JAYWCO010000021.1, forward strand.
CGAAACAAGATGTCATGGTCGAATTTGTCTCAGCCAACCCAACCGGTCCATTGCATGTAGGGCATGGCCGCGCTGCCGCCATTGGCGACACGCTGGCCCGCCTGCTCTCGTGGCAAGGCTATCGAGTATCACGCGAGTTTTACTATAACGACGCCGGTGTGCAAATCAACAATCTGATGTCGTCCGTGCAAGCGCGGCTACGTGAGCGGTCGGGCTTGCCAGCACCCTTTCCGGAGGGCGGCTATCACGGCGAATATATCCGTGAAATTGCTGAACGTTACGCTGAAAAATTCCCTCAGGATTTATCCGGTCAACTTGAAGATGCGCTGCGTGATTTTGCGGTCGCCTATTTGCGCCACGAGCAGGATCTTGACCTCAAAGCATTTGCGGTGCAATTTGATCATTACTATCTTGAGTCATCGCTTTACACCGAAGGGCTGGTTGAAAAAGCGGTAAATCATCTCGTCGCCAACGGTAAAACCTATGAGAAGGATGGCGCGTTGTGGCTTAAAACCACGGATTATGGCGATGATAAAGATCGCGTCATGCGCAAATCGGATGGCACGTTTACTTATTTTGTGCCAGATGTGGCGTATCACGTCACCAAATGGCAGCGTGGTTTCAAGCGCGCCATCGTTGAGCTGGGCGCTGACCACCACGGCTCGCTCGCCCGAGTGCGCGCTGGTTTGCAGGCTATGGAGATGGGTGTGCCCACTGGCTACCCGGACTATGTGCTGCATCAAATGATTACGGTGATGCGCGGCGGTGAGGAAGTAAAAATCTCCAAGCGAGCCGGTAGCTATGTGACCTTGCGTGAGCTGATTGATGAGGTTGGCCGCGATGCCACACGTTATTTTTTCGTCATGCGCAAAGCAGATTCGCAGCTCACTTTCGATATTGATCTGGCCCGCTTAAAGTCAGAGGAAAATCCGGTTTACTACGTGCAATATGCACACGCACGGATTTGCTCGGTGCTCGCGCAATGGGGTGGTGATGAAGCCGCACTTAAGTCGGTTGATCTTTCGCCGCTTACGAGCAAGTATGAATCTGATCTGATGCGCGCACTGGCTGATTTCCCGCTCACACTGGCACACGCTGCACAGGAGCTGGCGCCGCATATTGTGGCCGTCTATCTGGGCGATTTAGCCGCCAAGCTGCATACCTATTACAATGCAGAACGTTTCCTGATTGAGGATGAAAAATTGAAGCTTGCGCGCCTGTCTCTGATCCTGGCAACCCGGCAGGTACTGAAAAACGGCCTCGCCGTGTTGGGTGTCAGCGCCCCGGAGAAGATGTAAATCATGGCCAATGACTATAAAGACTATAGGGATAATAAAGCACCTTTATCACCGCGCGGCGGCGCATCCCGGAGCAGCGGCAAAGGCATGAATCCGATGTTTCTGGGCGTGATTATTGGGCTGCTACTGGGCATTGTGCTGGCACTGGGGATCGCGATTTGGTTAAACCGCAGCGCCAGCCCATTTCAGGAAAAATCACGGCCCGTCGATGCTTTGCCGACTATTGCAGCCCGACCAGCGGCCTCCGGCAGCAGTAACAAAACAGATGCTGTCGCCAAAGACGGCACTGATAAACCCCGCTTTGAGTTCTACGATATTTTGCCGGGTGAAAAAGGAAGCAAACCTGATGCGGCCAACAAGGCCACATCATCCGCCGGAAAACCTGCCGAGCTCCCGCCTATAGCTACAGCCGCGCTTAAAACCGCGCCAGAAATAAAACGTGATGCGCCGCTGCTTAAAGCAAATGAGCTGACGGCTACACCTGCAGCCACCGGCAAAGAAAGCTATTTATTGCAGGCTGGCGCTTTTCAAAACGAGAGCGAGGCCGAAAACATGAAAGCACAAATTGCTTTTGCGGGCATGGAAGCGTTTGTCAGAAGTGTCAACTTGCCGGACAAAGGCACGTTATACCGGGTACGCCTTGGCCCGTATAAAAATTTTGAGGAAGTGAACAGAATTAAAGCCGCGCTGTCCCAAAATGGCATTAATGCCGCCGTCGTCAAGGCAGAATAATCGTCATAGCCCTCAATTTATTAGCTTGATTTTCATAGGACCTTTTTATGCACAGCCTGAAATCCATTAACGCCATTAGTGTATTGAAGTCGTTTTTCTTAGCCGCACTAACGCTTGCTGCGGTGACATTCGCAAATGCTCAAACAGGCGTGGTCGTTATGCCGTTAAGCCCGCCTCAGCCCGTTGAAAATGATGGCAAGATCGAGGTGCTGGAATTCTTTGCTTATGGCTGTATTCACTGCGCACACCTGGAGCCAAAACTTGAAGCGTGGGCCAAGAAGCAAGCCGCCGATGTAAAACTCAAGCGTGTTCCCGCTGGCCGTGGTTTTGAAATGCGCGGCATCGATAATGTGCCGCTTTTTTATACGCTGGAAGCGATGGGGCTGGCAGAAAAATTACAACAAAAAATATTTGATGCGGTCAATGCCGAAAACGTTATTTTGGGTAATCCCGCAACGCTCAACAAATGGCTCGAAAAACAGGGGGTTGATCCTAAGACTTATGAAAATGTGCAGAAATCATTTTCGGTACAAAATAAAATCACACGAGCCTATACACAGGCGGCTGAATACAAGGTTAGCAGCACGCCGACGATCGTTGTGAATGGACGCTTTGCCGTACAGCAACAGGGCTCGGAAGAGAATTTTTTTGCGGCTATTGATAAACTTATCCGCGAAGCTCGCGCCAGCAACAAAACCATTGCCCCGGTAGCCGAATCAACCCCGCCGGCAAAAGTAAAGGCCGTAGCAGCAAAAAAATAAAGTAGTCTGCCATTTCGCACTCCGTCATGCTCTCTGCCCACCGGCTTGAGCATGACGGCATCGTGGAGAGCTTGATATAAGCGGCATGGCCAGGCCAGCATCCCCGTTATACAATTCGGGATGGTTAATTCCCCTCTGAAAATATTTATCACCGGCGCTTCCAGCGGTATTGGTGAAGCGCTCGCCAGACAGTATGCTCAAAGCCGTGGCGCACAGCTTGGCTTGGTTGCCCGACGCGAAGATTTTTTAATGCGGCTCAAAGCAGAGCTTGCGCCCAGCCCGGAAATTTATGTATGCGATGTGCGCGACGCCGCCGCACTTAAAGCTGCCGCACAGGATTTCATGGCTAAATTTGGCGTCCCGGATATTGTGATTGCCAACGCCGGCGTTTCGCGCGGCACACTGACCGAAATTGAAGATGATCTCAACGCCTTCCAGGAAATTTTTGATATCAATGTGATGGGCATGGTGAATACGTTTCATGCATTCGCGCAGCCGATGAAAGATGCCGGGCGCGGCACGCTGGTAGGGATTGCCAGCGTCGCTGGCTTCCGCGGCATTCCCGGCGGTGGCGCATACTCGGCTTCGAAGGCGGCATGCATAAAATACTGCGAAAGCCTGCGCGTGGAAATGCGCGCCAGCGAGGTGTCAGTGGTCACGATTTGCCCCGGCTACATTCGCACCCCGATGACTGCTGTGAACAAATTTAAAATGCCCTTCCTGATCGATGTTAACCAGGCCGTGGTGCGATTCCAACACGCAATTGATGCCAAGACCAGCTTCACCGTTATTCCTTGGACCATGGGGTTGGCCGCACGGGTTTTACGGATGGTGCCAAACTGGCTTTATGATCGTGTTTTTTCGCGCATGCCACGTAAGCCCCGATAGCCGTTTCATTTTTTTCACGGTAAGTTTTCTTTAATCTGCCTCACAATAAATCTCATGGCCGCCCGCTACTACCTCCATCACGATATTCACGGCAATGTTGCCGTCATTACGCTCGATAATCCACCGGTCAACAGCATGGGCATGGCAACACGCCAGGCAATTGGTGCGCACCTCGCTGCGGCCATTGCCGATCCATCGGTGTGTGCCGTGATCATTACAGGCGGAAATAATATTTTTACAGGCGGCGCAGACATCCGCGAATTTGGCTTGCCTATTGCCATGCAAGCACCCAGTTTGCATGATCTTATTCGCGCTTTTGAGGCCAGTACCAAACCCGTTGTGTCTGCCATCAATGGGGTGTGCATGGGCGGCGGAACAGAAATTTCATTGGGTTGCCACTATCGGGTAGCGGCACCCGGCGTGATGATCGGACTGCCTGAAGTTAAAATCGGCCTGCTGCCTGGCGCCGGCGGCACGCAGCGCTTGCCACGTGTGGCGGGTGTTGAATTAGCATTGCGGATGATAGTCAGTGGCAACGCGGTGCCTGCCGAAGTGCTCGCCAAGGCAAACGCTTGGGACAGAATTATTGAAGACGATTTTTTGGCTGGCGCGATTATTTTTGCCGGCGAAATGGCAAAGCAAAAACAGCTTCCTCGCGTGCGCGATAAGAATCCCAGCTTTACGGGCGCTCAGCAGTTTCTTTCTGCCGCACGCGCCGCCGCGGCCTCTGCTAATCCACAATGGCCTGCCCCACTAAAGTGTATCGATGCCATCGAAGCATCAACGCTGCGAAGCTTTGATGAGGGTCTCGCCTATGAATTCAAACTGTTTAACGACTTGATGGCAACACCTGAATCGGCCGCGCTACGTCACGCTTTTTTCGCCGAGCGGGCAGCCCGAAAAACTATGCTTTCGGCATAAAAAATGAGCAAAATTCTATCTCGGCAAGACCTTAATTTTTTACTCTATGAATGGCTTGATGCTGTCGCGCTGACATCACGCGAACGTTTTGCGGATCACTCGCGCGAAACCTTTGATGCTGCGCTCAACACATCCGAAAAAATGGCCGAACAATATTTCGCGCCGCATAACAAAAAGAGTGATGCAAACGAGCCTTATTTTGACGGTGAGCATGTGCACCTCATCCCGGAAATTAAAATCGCTGTGGATGAATTTAGCCGCGCCGGTTTGATGGCAGCACAACATGATTACGCCCTTGAGGGCATGCAATTGCCGACCACGGTGGCCAATGCTTGCATGGCCTATTTCATGGGTGCTAACGTGGCGACAGCGGGCTACCCTTTCCTCACTATTGGTAACGCCAACCTCTTGCTGGCGCATGGCACGCCGCAGCAAATTGATACTTATGTCCGGCCACTGTTGGCGGGCCGGTTTATGGGCACGATGTGTTTGTCAGAGCCGCAGGCGGGCTCCTCCCTCTCGGATATCAAAACTCACGCAAAGCTGCAGCCCGACGGCACCTACCGAATCACCGGCAACAAGATGTGGATATCCGGCGGCGAGCATGACTTAACTGAGAATATCATCCACCTCGTGCTGGCTAAAATTGCCGATGCTGATGGCAAAACTATCCCTGGCGTAAAAGGTATTTCACTTTTCATTGTGCCCAAAAAACTGGTTAACGATGATGGCTCGTTGGGTGAGCGTAATGATGTGATTCTCGCCGGCCTAAATCACAAAATGGGTTATCGCGGCACCACCAATTGCCTGCTCAATTTCGGCGAAGGTAAGTTTAATCCAGCGGGGAAATCTGGCGCTGTCGGCTATATCGTCGGCGAGGCGCATAAAGGTTTGAGCTGCATGTTCACGATGATGAATGAGGCGCGCATTGGTGTCGGCTTGGGCGCGACCATGCTGGGCTACACCGGTTATCTGCATGCTCTGGATTACGCGCGCAATCGCCCGCAGGGTCGCCACCCGCAAGCAAAAGATCCATCATCCCCACAACTGCCCATCATTGAACACACCGATGTGCGCCGCATGCTGCTGGCACAAAAAGCTTATGTGGAAGGCGCGCTGGCGCTGAATTTATATTGCGCAAAATGCGTTGATATTGAAAAAACTACTCGCGATGATATTGAGCGCAAAGACATCACGCTGCTGCTCGATATTCTCACGCCCATTGCCAAAAGCTGGCCCTCACAATGGTGCCTGGAGGCGAATAATCTCGCGATTCAGGTGCATGGCGGCTACGGTTATACACGCGACTACAACGTTGAGCAGTTCTATCGCGATAACCGCCTAAACCCGATTCATGAAGGCACGCACGGCATTCAGGGACTGGATTTACTGGGGCGTAAAGTGGTGATGCAGGATGGTGCCGCTTTCAAGCAATTAGCGCAGGTCTTTCAGCAATCAATCCAGGCCGGGCTGGCCACGCAGCACGCCGAGACTAGACGCTGCGCGGCGCTACTGGCTGACTATGTGCAGCGCATCGGCGCTGTCACCGAAGCCTTACATACAGCGGGTGATCTTAATAAAACCCTCGCTAACGCAACCGCCTATCTGGAAGCGTTCGGACACATCGTGATAGCGTGGATATGGCTTGAACAAGCGCTCGTTGCCGCAAAAAATATTAACTCTACCAATGGTGATTTCTATCGCGGAAAATTGCAGGCTTGCCGCTATTTCTACAGCTATGAATTGCCCAAGGTGGGCGCCATGATTGAGCTGCTTGCTTCTCTGGATACCACCACTTTAGAGATGCAGGACAACTGGTTTTAGTGTTGCGTTTCAAGTTTTCGTTTTTTATTTTTTCTTCATCAATACAACTTTCCATGCCCGCACATCATCTGACAAACACCACCACCCGCTTCACCAGCCGCGTTGCCGATTACATCAAATATCGTCCACACTATCCGCTTGAAATTCTTGATCTGCTAGGTGAGACTTGTGGCCTGACACCTGAAAGCATAATTGCCGATATCGGCTCAGGAACCGGCATTCTCGCCCGCTTATTTTTGGAGAACGGCAATCCTGTTATTGGTGTGGAACCCAACAAAGAAATGCGTGAAGCTGGTGAAGCATATCTGGCCGAATTTGGCCGCTTCACCAGCATGAACGGCACGGCCGAATCATCGTTAGTGCCCACACGCGCGATGGATTTTGTGCTGGCAGGTCAGGCATTCCACTGGTTTGATCGCGAGAAAACCCGCAAAGAATTTATACGGATTTTGAAGCCGGAAGGCGTGGCCATATTGGTATGGAACGATCGTCGAATAAATTCAACGCCATTCTTGCGTGAATACGAAGCGCTGCTGCAGAAATACGCGGTGGACTATCAGGAAATTAACCATAAAAATATTCAGGACAAAGCTGTATTTGAAGCATTTTTTGGTGGGCAATTTTTTGAGGCATCATTTGATATTGCTCAGCGCTTTGATTTTACAGGCTTGATAGGCAGGCTTAATTCATCAAGCTACGCGCCACCACAAGATCACGCCAGCTATCAGCCAATGGTGCAGCGTGCGAAGGAAATCTTTGCAGCACATCAGCATAACGGCGAGATTATATTTGAATACGACACGCGGGTTTACTACGGGTTGGTGGAATAGAAAACTAACCATTCAATACTGGCCTCTACGACATTTTGTTCCCGCCACGGAGGTTACCAACGGCTTCTCATTAATGCCGCTAAAATCGATCAAGCCGCGCCGTTCTTCAATGCAGTAAATCCTGCTGCCCTGATTGACTTGTGCATATCGGGCACCGTCAGCAGCCATTGATTCTACGACTGAGTCTGTACGGGATTGACCGTGTTGATCGAGGACTGAACGCATTTTTTCAATCGGCGATTTCTCGCGCACCTGGCGCTCGGCTAAGCCCAGCACGCGAATTTCTTCGAGCTGAACGGGTTCAATTTTTTCTGCTGTCAATGGATTATTGGCGGCTTTTACTTCCGCATCTCCAATCACCGCGCTGACGATTTTGTTCTTAGCATCCTTACTTAATTTTAAGGCCATGGTTTTTGTTTCAAGCTCGGCTAAATTCTCGGCGTGAACCTGTAGGCAGTAGCCCATGAGCAGCACACAGCAACTTGCGAACCGGGCGTGAATTGCACGCATTCGTCTGGGCTGGTGTCCCACCACTAATATTTTCCGGTTAGACCCATGGCGACAAATGGCGGCTCCC
>JAYWCO010000022.1:0-4609 GCA_043780475.1 Burkholderiales bacterium
CCATATAAGGCCTGATGACCGGCCAACATCAGGCGCTCCAACCGTCCGACCAAGGCGGTGCTGTAGTGGCGATCACGGGCCAGTGCCAGATGATGACAAATCTCACGATAGCGACGCGGCACCTCATCGGCGGGCAGCGGATCTGGGGCAGATATAGCCGCAACTGTTTCAGCTGGCAACACCGTTTTTTTCGCTGCGCCTTTTTTTTGGGCTTTTTTTGCCTGCGCTGATGACGATGCGCCAATCGCTTGCTCAAAAGCAGACCAGCGCTCGCGATAGCGGGCTTCAAATAATTCTTGTCGCATATTTTCTTTTGGGCTATTTAAGTTTTTAACTATCGCCGACCCACCAAATAATTCGCCATTCTGACCAGTCGCTTTGCGGCCTCACCCTCAGAGACGCCGCGCGTGAGCGGCATGGCGTGGCTGGCAAGCTCGGCAGCTCTCGCATCCGACCATTTAGCGCGCCGTTCAGCGAAATCAATAATCGCCCGCTGCTCGGGTAATGCCAGCGACAGGTTAGGTGCCAACGGTTCAGCCAGTGGCACTGCCGTCGGTTTTTCAACGCGTTCGGTATGAACCACGATGGTGCCCGCAGCCAGATCACCTAGGCGCTTGAAATCGCGGTTGAGCAGCATGGTGATCAACCCGAAGCCATAAAAAAACGGCAAAAAATCAACCGCGCGAATCAGGTTACGCGCGACCGATGCGCGCCAGCCAACCGGTGTGCCATCCTCATGCAGCACCCGTAAATGGCACTGGCGTTTACCTGGCGTGGCTCCCTGCCAGAATACCTCGAACAGCACCGGATAGAGCCATTCCAGCGCAAACCACAGCAGCAAGCTGAGGCCCATGCCGACTTTTCCCATTGCGGTCAGCGCCACCTGCACCGCTAGCATAATGACCAGACGTATCAGTAAATCAATCGACCAGGCGGCAGCACGCGGTATCGGCCCCGCCACTTTCAACGTCAGCTCTACACCCTCCGGGGTGGGAATGGTGCGCAGCGTATCAAGCATTAACCGCGCGCGCTGACAAAAAAATATCGTGCCGGGCCAAGGTTGATGACTGACGATAGATGACAGCGTTGAGCGACGCTCATAGCATCCAATCCTGTTTTAAAAAAAACCTCAAATACAAGATCACTCTGCCAGAAATATATCGCGATAAGCCGCGTAAGTTGAGGCATACAGCAACGGGAAGGCCACCAGCAGCCCCAGCCCGAAAGGCAACGCGGCGGCAATAAAGATAACTGAAAACACTATCCCATAAACTAGAAAAGGCATGAAATTTTTCAGGCACGCCGAGAAGCTCATGCGAATCGCCGCCATGGGCGTTATATCCTGTAACGCCACCAATGTTGACGCAAACCAGAATGCCATGGCCACCGGCACATAAAGCGCCAATATGACCAGCACAATCATCATAAAGCCAAGCAAAGAGCTGCCAATAAGTCCGGCTATATTGGCCTGATCTCCGCTCATTAAAGCACCTATCAAACCCGTTGATCCCAACACTACAGCGGCTAAAATCCCCGCCACCACCAGCAGCGCGAGCGATGCGACCACATATAGCAGGCCAACAATCATCAGCGATGTTGTTTTTTCTTTGAAGCCTGCAAATAAATCACCAATTTCCAGCGGCCGCCCCAGATGTTGTGCCTGGCAGCCGATCATGAGCCCGCCGGTAAATAAGGCAAACAAAATGTAGTTAATAAACCCGCCGATGATGGGCAGGAAAGCGAGTACCAGCGCAATCACCAGCATGACAACCATACACACCACCCAGTTTAGCGGGGCCTGGATAAATATGCTCCAACCAGCCCCAATCCAGTTAAGCCCATTGCCTGCCGCGACGGATCGTCCACCCTCGATAAACTGATTATCCCCTGTTGGCATTGCACCAATAATATCAACGGACGGCGCCTGATACGGATTGATCGGTTTGTTCGGTTCCATGTTAATTCCCCTTGAAGAATATGGTAAAAGCAGCGCTGGATTGCAATAGATAAAAACTGCACCCGCTTGATTGCCATCAATTGTTTAGAGCTTGCATTGTAGCCTGCGCTCCTGCACTTGCGAACAAAAAAACAGTCCACACAAGCCTCAAAATGAACATTCATTTATAAATGGGCGTTGGCCGTTGCAAGCCATACTTTCATCACATCGACTGTTTGTTTAACATCATGCACCCGGATGATCTTCGCACCATACTGCATCGCTATCAGTGCGGCGGCCAAGCTTGCGGCCAGCCGGTCATCCGCCGCACGGCCCGTCACCACGCCTAAGGAAGACTTGCGCGAGAACCCGGCGAGAACGGTATAACCGCTTTGCACCAAGCTACCCAGCTCGCGCAGTAACGCAAAATTATGCTCACAGGTTTTACCAAAACCAAACCCGGGATCAATCACGATGCGCGCAGATTCGATGCCCGCCGTGCGACATGCGTCAGCACGAGTATGTAAAAATTGGCGTACTTCCGTGACCACATTTTGATACTGCGGTGCCCGCTGCATGGTGGCTGGCGCGCCTTGTTTGTGCATCAAACAAACCCCCACCTGGGTGGCCGCACAAATTTCAATCGCGCCGCTTGCCTGTAATGCATTGACATCATTGATCATGGCAGCACCCTGCTTGATGGCTTCACGCATAACGTGGGCTTTTTGCGTATCAACTGACACCGGCACACCATCCGCGGCCAGCGCCGCCAGTACTGGCATGACACGATCCAGCTCTTCCTGGAGTGATACGGCGGCAGCACCGGGGCGGGTGGATTCGCCGCCAATATCAATCATGTCCGCACCCTCCGCGATGAGTTGTCTGGCCTGCGCGATTGCATGATCGCGCTGTAAAAACTTACCGCCATCCGAGAAAGAATCAGGCGTGATATTCACGATACCCATGATCAGCGGTCGCGCCAGGCTAAGCGCATAGGTGCCACAAATTAAACGCTCAGGCATTAAACACTCAATCAACATATTGAATTTTCATTTTTAAACTACTCCGATGAGCCAACCCCTTTGCGCCAACACAGTAAAGCCGCGCGATGAAACCCACACCTCAAACTATAACTGCGACCACTCAACAAATAAAACGGGCGACCTTTAGGTCGCCCGTTTTATTTGTTGAGCAGCCAGCGTTGGCACGCCGCTGCTACCTGACATCTTCCACCGGTTGAATACTGCTGACCGCCGCCGCTTCTGGTTTAATTTCTGTTGGGGGAACAGGTGTTGCAGGGACGCCACCATCGCCACCAGATTTAGGCTTGAACTGCATCGAGGACGGCTTGGGTGGACGCGGTGTGCGGCCTTCCATGATGTCTTTGATCTGATCAGCATCAATGGTCTCAAACTCCAATAGCGCTTTGGTCATGGCCTCAATCTTGTCGCGATTTTCTTCAATCGTTTTCCGCGCCAACGCGTATTGTTCATCGATAATGCGACGAATCTCCGCATCAACTTTACGCATGGTTTCTTCAGACACACTGGTTTGACGTGTCATCGAACGACCCAGGAATACTTCACCCTCGTTTTCAGCGTAAACCATCGTACCCATTGAATCCGACATCCCGTAGCGTGTGACCATATCGCGGGCAATTTGGGTGGCACGCTCGAAGTCATTCGATGCGCCTGTAGTCATCTGATTCATGAATACTTCTTCGGCAATACGTCCGCCAAACAACACCGCAATACGCGTCATCAAATAAGTGCGGTCATAGGCATATCGATCCTGCTCGGGCAACTGGATGGTGACACCCAATGCACGCCCACGCGGAATAATCGTAACCTTATGAACCGGATCGCTCTTCGGCAACAAATAACCCAGAATGGCGTGACCTGACTCATGATAAGCAGTGTTTTTACGCTCTTCTTCATCCATCACCATCGAGCGACGCTCGGCCCCCATCATGATCTTGTCTTTGGCGCGTTCAAAATCTTCATGATCAACCAAACGCTTGCTGGCGCGCGCCGCAAATAATGCTGCCTCGTTAACCAAATTAGCCAGATCAGCGCCTGAAAACCCGGGACAACCACGTGCGATGATGCTCGCTTCAACATCGGGTGCAATCGGCACTTTACGCATATGCACCAGCAGAATTTGTTCGCGACCACGCACATCTGGCAGCGGCACCACGACCTGACGATCAAAGCGACCAGGACGCAGCAAGGCCGGGTCGAGCACATCAGGGCGGTTGGTGGCAGCAACCACAATCACGCCCGCAGTGGGTTCAAAGCCATCCATCTCCACGAGCAGTTGATTGAGCGTTTGTTCGCGCTCATCATTACCACCACCCAAGCCGGCACCGCGCTGGCGACCGACAGCGTCAATCTCGTCAATGAAAATAATGCACGGCGAGCTTTTCTTCGCCTGCTCAAACATATCGCGAACCCTAGCGGCGCCGACGCCGACAAACATTTCCACGAAATCAGAACCTGAAATCGAGAAAAACGGCACTTTTGCTTCACCCGCAATGGCTCGTGCCAACAAGGTTTTACCGGTTCCGGGATTACCGACCATCAATACGCCGCGCGGAATCCGCCCGCCGAGCTTTTGAAATTTGGAAGGGTCGCGCAGGAAATCCACCAATTCAGAGACTTCTTCTTTCGCCTC
>JAYWCO010000023.1:0-3469 GCA_043780475.1 Burkholderiales bacterium
CGAGCCCCGTTCCAGCGCCCACAGCAGCGCGGCGCGGCATAATTTGTCATCAGCATCCGCAGAATTTTTTTTAATCTGCGGCGCCAGCACCGCGACCCAATGCCGCGCAATATCCAGATACTGCTCTTGCCCGAACGGATAAAACGACAGCCATAAACCAAAGCGTTCGGACAGGGAAATTTTTTCTTCGGTAGTTTCACCGGGATGAATTTCACCATCGGCGGTGTGTTTGGCATCTTCGTTCTCGCTCATTTTTTCCGGCATCAAATGGCGGCGGTTGCTGGTGGCATAGATGAGCATATTGTCGTTAACAGCCGCGATACCGCCATCGAGTACCGACTTCAATGTTTTATAGCCGGGATCGTTCGCTTCGAACGAAAGATCATCACTAAAAATAATAAAGCGCTCGTTACGTGCAGCGAGCAGATCAGCGATTTCGGGCAGATCAATCAGATCGACTTTATCGACTTCCACCAACCGTAAACCTTGTTTGGCATAGCGATGCAGAGCGGCTTTTACCAATGATGATTTACCGGTGCCACGCGCACCGGTCAGCAGCACATTGTTGGCCGTGCGACCGGCGACAAACTGTCGGGTGTTCTGATCAAGGCGCTCTTTTTGTTCATCAATATCTTTTAAGTCTTCAAAACGAATCACATGCGGATGGGCAACCCCCTGCAGAAAGCCGCGGCCCATGCCGCGATGCCTGCGCCAGCGATAGGCAATTGACGTCCAATCGTTGACAGGCGGCGGGGGCGGCAATAGCAGCAACAGCGGCAAAAATGTTTCGAGCCGATCAATCAGCTTGGCCGCGCGATCAAGGGTTTTAACCAGCGATGATTCGAGTTTTCCGAACATGAACAACCTTTAAATTACGATCTGTAGTCGGCGTTTATTTTGATGTAATCGTACGAAAAATCGCAGGTCCATAAGATCGCTTTTTCGCGTCCGCGATTAAGCTCGACACGGACTAAAATTTCCGCTTCTTTCATCACCCGCACCCCATCTGCCTCCCGATAACTGGCGGCGCGGCCACCGTTTTCGGCTACCAGTACATCGCCGAGATAGAGCTTGAGCAGCGCCGGGTCAAGATCGTTCACGCCGGCATAACCGATCGCGGCGAGAATCCGGCCAAGGTTAGGATCGCTCGCAAAGAAAGCCGTTTTTACCAGCGGGGAGTGGCCAATCGCTTTGGCGATTTTCATGCACTCAGCATAGGTTTTTCCCCCTTCGATTTTGATGGTGATAAATTTTGTCGCACCCTCGCCGTCGCGCACGATGGCTTGCGCTAACTGAATCGCCACATCGGTAACCGCTAACTGCAATTGACCATATTCAGCGGTGCCTTCACCATTGATTTGCGGATGACCGGCCATGCCGGTGGCGACCAATACAAACGAATCATTGGTCGAGGTATCGCCATCAATGGTGATGGAGTTAAACGAAGCATCGGCCGCATTGCGCACCATATCCTGCAATATATCCGGGCCCACCGCCGCATCAGTGGCGATAAAACCAAGCATGGTCGCCATGTTGGGCTGGATCATCCCGGCGCCTTTCGAGATACCGGTAATCGTCACTGTTTTACCTTGAATCTGGATTTGTTTTGATACCGCCTTCGGCACGGTATCGGTGGTCATGATGGCGTAGGCGGCATCAAGCCAGCCATCCGCTTTCAGGTTCGCCACACACTGCGGAATACCGGCGAGCAGCCGATCCATCGGCAGATGCTCAAGGATCACACCGGTCGAAAATGGCAGCACCTGCTGCACCTTGATCGCGAGTGCATCAGCCACTGCTTTGGTGGTGGCACGAGCGTTGAGCATACCTTCATCACCAGTGCCGGCGTTCGCACAGCCGGTATTGATGATCAGCGCACGCGTCTCCATGGTGTATTCGAGATAATTGCGGCACAGCGTCACCGGCGCGGCGCAAAAACGATTCTGTGTGAATACACCTGCCGCGCGTGAACCAGGCGCCAGCGCGATGACCAGCATATCCTTGCGGTTCGGTTTGCGAATATGCGCCTCGGCACAACCGAGCATGACACCCGGCACCGGCAGCAGCGAAGTAGCGGTTGGAGATTTATAATTAACGGCCATTGCATTACACCTGAGAAAAATTATCGTGCAAAATTATGGCATGGAACAATGGGCGCTCTACAACCGGGATGTAACAATATGAAAACAAGCTATCAAGCAGTGCCCGCTTTCGTCACCAAAGATGGCTCCACCATCCGCGAGCTGATGCACCCGACATCGCACGCCGCACTGGGCGCACGCGCGCAGAGCTTCGCCGAAGCGATCATTGAGCCGGGTGCGACGACGCTGCTACATCACCATAAAATAGCTGAAGAGATTTATCACATCACGGCGGGCAGTGGGCGCATGGTACTGGGCGATAAGACCTTCGATATTGCCACCGGCGACACCGTTGTGATTGTGCCAGGGACGCCGCACTGCGTGACCAACACCGGTGCTACGGCGCTCAAGATTTTATGCGCGTGCAGCCCGGCTTATGCGGATGAGGATACCGTTTTGAGGTGACTTCCGATTCGGCAACTTCTAAAAACCCGTCACCCCGGCGCACCGCATGGTGTCCCCATCGAAAGGCCGGGGCCCAGTCCATTCCAAGTATTTGAATGTACGAAGGGCTGGGTTCCGGCCTTCGCACCGAATGGTGGCTCCATCGACCGGAATGACAAAATTTTCAGGTTTTTAGAATTTTCTATTCGGTAAAGTGACCGCCTGGCGCGCATTTCTAAGCATAAATGCTCGGAACGGCAAGCCCAGAGAGGGGTTTCAGCATCGATAACCAGACTAACCTTACGATACCCTCGGCAAGCGGACTTCAATTCGCACACCGTGATCGCCGACTAAATTTTTGGCACTCACATTGCCGCCATGAAATTCCGCAATCAGTCTGACGATGTAAAGTCCCAAGCCCAGATGGGCGCCGCTTGTAGCGCTGTCGGTGCGCGAAGACACCATCGAGCTGAACAGGGTCAAATGCATTTCTGCTGTCAGCGTGGGGCCCAGATTGGTAACCGCCAGAATGGCGTATTTTTCAGTGCTTGTTACCGATACCGTGATGGTTGAATCCGCTATCGCAAAATCAAGCGCATTTTGCACCAGCTTGTCGAGCAGTTGCGCAATAGTATCGGGCAGCCCCAGCAGCGTGATATGAGTATCACTGCTCTCGAATGAAAATTTATGATGCGGATAAGCAAGACCATAACCATCCAAGCAGCCAGACACCACTTTCACCAAATCAAATGGTTCTCGCTCTTCGCCCTGCAGCATGCTCTCCAGTTGGGACGCTTCGGACATACGGGCGATCAGCAGCGATAAACGCTTAACCCCTTCATCGGCCCGGTCTATATAAATGCTTGAGTCGGTCTGCGCATCCGCTTGACGTAAATTATCGAGTGATGAGCGCACCACCGCCACCGGCGTGCGCAATTCATGGG